>NZ_JAIUGQ010000059.1:0-26554 GCF_020164715.1 Mesorhizobium sp. ESP7-2 | reverse complement strand
GGCCCCTGTGCAATACAGGACCCAGCCCTTAAATCTACCAGATCAATGAACCGTCCAACTTTACGGGGTCAGTTCACGAGGCCGGGTTTCGTTAACTCAACTCGAAGGCGAAAAGCTCAGGCAGCTTCTTCCTGCTCGGCTTCCTCGTTGTCGGCCTTGGCGCCACGCTTGGGGCCCTTGTTGAGGTTGACCTCGATCAGGCGCACGGCTTCGGTTTCCGACATGCGGTTTACGGCCGCGATCTCGCGAGCCATGCGGTCGAGCGCCGCCTCGTAGAGCTGGCGTTCGGAATAGGACTGCTCCGGCTGGTTGTCGGCGCGGTAGAGGTCGCGCACGACTTCCGAGATCGAGATCAGGTCGCCCGAATTGATCTTGGCATCATATTCCTGGGCACGACGCGACCACATGGTGCGCTTGACGCGGGCGCGACCCTGCACGACCTTCAGCGCACGCTCGACATAATCCTCCTCCGACAGCTTGCGCATGCCGATCGAGGTCGCCTTGGCGACCGGCACCTTCAGGCGCATCTTGTCCTTCTGGAAGTCGATGACGAACAGTTCCAGCTTGTGACCGGCCACTTCCTGCTCGTCGATCGAGACGATCTGGCCGACGCCATGCGCCGGATAGACGATGTACTCGCCGGTCTTGAAACCGTGACGCGCGGCTGTGGACTTCTTCTGCGGGGTTATCGTTGCCATTACGCCCTGAACTCCTTGTTGTGTGCCGGCGGCGGTGCCGGCTGAACTCACGTGATCGGTGTCACCGATCACTAGCCGCACAACAGATGAACCCACCGGAAAGGCCGGGACCGGCAAACCGCACGAACTGCGACCGCCTGGCCCAGATCGCTCTGGTCCGGAATGGGATTTTCACCTTTCAGTGATTTGGGGCGTCTGCGCCATAAATCGACGTTGTGTCACCGGCATGTTTCGCTGATGTAACACAAAAAGTCGGAAGAATCAAGGTTTTGCTGCGTAAGCGAAGGCCACAACCGATCGCCGCCTGTCAAGGCGGTTAATCCGACGTGCCTGTTACGCTGCGTCATACAAGCCTTTACAGCGGTGTTGTCAATCGCCTTCGCCGGGCTCGGCGGAGAAGTATTTCTCGAACTTGCCGGTCTCGCCGTCGAAGGTCTTGGCGTCGCCCGGCGGCTCCTTCTTGGCGGTGATGTTGGGCCATTTCTCGGCATATTCGGTGTTGATCTGCAGCCATTTGTCGAGGCCGGACTCGGTGTCGGGCTTGATCGCGTCGGCCGGGCATTCCGGCTCGCAGACGCCGCAGTCGATGCACTCGTCGGGATGGATGACGAGCATGTTCTCGCCTTCGTAGAAACAGTCGACCGGACAGACCTCGATGCAGTCCATATATTTGCATTTGATGCAGTTGTCGGTCACGACATAGGTCATCGGTCGGCTCCGGGATGTCCCGTTTTTGTTGGCTTTTTTGTGAGGTAACGCCTTTGTCGGCCGCTTGCAAGGGTGGCTATTCCCAGTGGCGCCAGGGTTTGGGAATGGAATTCCAGGTGGGCGGTGCCGCGAGGGCCCGACATGCCCACAGGCCGTCCCGTTTGCCGGTCCCGGTTCTGCTTTTTGTTTGTCGTTTGCCCTGGGAAAACACACCCCCGCGTCTGGTCGGCAAGGCTCAATCTTCGTCGAGCAATCGGTCGGTCTGGCGGCGCTCTTTCTTGGTCGGGCGGCCGCTGCCTGCCTCGCGCAGCGCCGGGATAGCATCGGGAAGTGCGTCGGCCTTGGCTGCGGGGGGCGGCGACATGTCTTCATAAAGAGTGCGAGCTTCCTCGGCAGGGCCGCGCCGCACACCAGCGCCGAGCACCTTCCAGACGAAGATACGCCGGTCGAGCGTGATGGTCAGCACGTCGCCTGGCCTGACCAGATCGGAAGCCTGCGCTGCTTTGTCGCGATTGATGCGCACGCGACCGGCGACTACCAGTTTGGCCGCCAGTGAGCGCGATTTCACCGCGCGCGTGAAGAACAGCCATTTGTCGATGCGCTGGCGGCCTTCCGCAACCATCGACGCGAGCCTACTTCTTTAATTGGTCGCGCAAAGCGGCGAGCTTGGCGAAGGGTGAATCCGGATCGAAGCGCACCGGACGCTCCTCGCGCGGCTTGGGCTGGAAGGCGGGCTTTCCGCCCCCCTTGCCACGATCGGCACCCTTGCCTTCCGGGCTGCCGCCCTTCCAGTCAGGCCGACCTTCGCGGCGGTCGGGACGATCGCCTTGCGGGCGGCCGTCGCGGCGCTCGGCGCCTTCGCCTTGCGGCCTCGGCTTGAACTTCGAGCGGTCGAAGCGCGGTTTGCCGGCGCCGTCGCGGCGCCCTTCATGAGCGGGACGGTCCGCGGGCGTGCCTGTTGCCGGTCCGTCGCCGGCATCGGCAGGCGCGTTGCTTCGGCCGCGCGCCTGTCCGGCTTGCGGGCGGTTGTTGCGGCCATCGCGATGGCGCGGGCGCTGGTCAAAGCGACCTTGGCGCCACAACAGGATCGGTTTTGGCGCTTCGGCTTCCGGCGCAGGTTCGCTGGTGGCTTCCGCCACTGCAGCCGGTTCGGCGGCATCCGTCGGCGCGGAGGCTTCGACGATCGGCTCCGCCGCTGCGGCTTCCTCCGTGGGCGTGGCGTCGACCTCGGCAGCTTCAGGTTCGGCCTGCGGTTCAACCGGGGCCGGCTCGGCGGGTTCAACAGCGGCTTCGGCTAAAGGCGCCTCTTCATCCGCAACCTCAGTCGTGGCTTCCGACTGCTCTTGTGCGACAGGCTCTGCTGCCGTTTCCGCGATGACCTCGGCTGGGGCTTCGATGGCGGCCTCGGCGGCTGCCGTTGCCGAACCCTCGACCGTTGCCTCCGCGGCCGCATCTACAGCGCCGGCTTCCGTTACTGCGGCTTCCACTGCCGCCTCTTCCGCCGCCTTGGCCTGTTCCGCGCGGGCTACCTCTTCGGCTGCCTGCTTGGCAGCGGCGGCTTCCCGCGCGGCAGTGTCCTGCGCTTCCAGCCGTGCCTTGACTTCCGCCACCGGTTTCGGCTCGGCGCGATAACCGAGACCCTTGAGAATCTCTTCCATGTCGTCGGCGGTGGCGCCGAGGATCGACATCATCGGCGGCGTCACCATGAAGGACTGGCCGTCATAGGCGCCGTCCGGTCGCTGGCCGAGGCCGGGCTTCCAGTTGGTCGCCGGGCGGATCAGGTCGGCCAGCCGCTCAAGAATATCGATGCGCACGGCGCGGCGGCCGAGATTGCGGTAGCCGGCAAGCTTGTAGAACGCCTTGTCGAAGGCCGGATCGATGACAACAGAGGTGCGTCCCGACGCCAGCGCATGGACGACGTCGCCGAAGCCCGGCTTGTCCTTGCCGTCGTTCTTCAGCGCCCAAAGCAAGGTCACCAGTCCGGCGGGTGCCGGCTTGATCAGCGCCGGCACGAAGACGTGATAGGCACCGAAGCGCACGCCGAGCCGGCGAAGTGCCGCGCGACCTTCCTGGTCGAGCGACTTCATCTCCTCGGCGATGTCGCGGCGATTGATGAGGCCGAAATTCTCGACCAGCTGGAAGGCGATGCCGCGGCCGATACCGGAAATCTGCTCGGCGTTTTTCAGGTCGACCAGCGGCTTCAGCAGGGATTCGATCTGGAAATTGACAAAACGCTCGGCGCGCGCGGCGACCTTGTCGCGGGCCGGGCCGGTCAGTTGCTCGTCGGCCAGCAGCACCAGGCGCGGCTTCAGCGCGTCCTCGCCCGAAACCAGCGTGCCGATTGGCGCGCCGATCCAGCGCAGTGTGCCGTCCGAGCCGAGCGCGAGGTCGCCATTGGCGCAGGCGCCGAAGCGCTCCGCGCGGGCCTCGAATTCGGCTGCCAGCGCCTTTTGCGCGGCCGTGCGCACGGCCTTGGCGTCTTCGCCGCCGGCGGTCTGGTCGGCGGTGAAGCGGAACCCTTGCAGCTCGCCGACATGATGGCCTTCGACAAGGACGGTTCCGGTAGGACTGATTTCGGCTTCAGGCATGGTATTTTCTCTAAGGCGCCGCATGAGGACGGAAGTCCTGCGGTCTACGAAGCGTTTCGTCAACCGCTCATGCAGCGCATCCGACAATCTGTCTTCGATTTCACGCGTCTTTTCCCGCCAGTGTGCCTGATCGGCCAGCCAGCCGGGCCGGTTCGACACGAATGTCCAGGTGCGGATCTGGGCGATGCGGTGCGACAGCGTGTCGATATCACCCTCGGTGGTGTCGGCGCGGCGCACCTGCTCGGCCATGTAATTCTCGTCGACATGGCCATGCCGGGCGAGGTCCATGTAGATCGAGGCGATAAGGTCGGCATGCTGGGCCGGCGCAATCTTGCGATAGTCGGGCAGCGCGCAGGCTTCCCACAGAAGCGCCACGCGTTTGGCATTGGTTGCGAGCGCCCGGATGTCTTCGTCGCGGGAGAGATGTTCGAGCGCTTGCGCGTCGACGGCCGGCAGCGCGCGTGTCAGGCCTTCGACCGGGGCGTTGGTTTCGATCGATCGCTTCAGCGCATCGAGGCTGGCGAAATCGCATTGCGCGGTGCGCCATTGCAGCACCTTCACCGGGTCGAATTCATGGCCCTCGATCTTCTGGACCAGATCCTCGTCGAGTGGGTCGACCTGACCGGTGACGCCAAACGTGCCGTCGCGCAGATGCCGGCCGGCGCGGCCGGCGATCTGGCCGAGTTCGGCCGCCGTCAGATTGCGGTACTGGTAGCCGTCGAACTTGCGGTTCTGGGCAAAGGCGACATGATCGAGATCGAGGTTGAGGCCCATGCCGATCGCGTCGGTGGCAATGAGGTAGTCGACATCGCCCGACTGGAACAGCGCCACCTGGGCATTGCGGGTGCGGGGCGACAGCGCCCCGAGCACGACGGCCGCACCGCCCTGCTGGCGGCGGATGAGCTCGGCGATGGCATAGACTTCGTCGGCGGAGAAGGCGACGATCGCGGTGCGCCGCGGCAGGCGCGTCAGTTTCTTGGAGCCGGCATAGGCCAGATGCGACAGCCGCGGCCGCGTCACCACCGAGACGCCCTTCAGCAGCCGCTGGAGAATGCCGTGCATGGTGGCCGCGCCGAGCAGCAGCGTTTCCTGGCGGCCGCGCAGATGCAGGATGCGGTCGGTGAAGATATGGCCGCGTTCGAGGTCGCCGGCCAGTTGTACCTCGTCGATGGCGACGAAGGCAGCGTCGGACTCGCGCGGCATGGCTTCGACGGTGCAGACCGAATATTTGGCGCCTAGCGGCTGGATCTTCTCCTCGCCGGTGATGAGCGCCACCTTGTGGGCGCCGACCTTCTCGCAGACGCGCGTGTAGACCTCGCGAGCCAGCAGCCTGAGCGGCAGGCCGATGACGCCGGTTTCGTGCGCCACCATGCGCTCTATGGCGAGATGGGTCTTGCCCGTGTTGGTCGGGCCAAGCACGGCGGTCACGTCGCGGCCCGACAGGATCAGCGGCTCGGTGTGTTTCTGCTGAATGTTCATCGGCTCGGAAATAAGGCTTTCTGGCCTCTCGTGGTCGGGAGCGTGCCTGGACGGCGCGTATGACAGCCGACACATAGGGATTTCGGGCGCGAAGCGAAAGCGGAATGTTCTGGCAGGGTGCCGAAGACGTCCGCGTCGACCCGCAAATGAGCCGCTGCTTAACAGTTGGAACGAGTCTGGAACGAATCAGCGACGAATCGCTGACTCCGAGAGATTCAGCTTTTGTTCACGGCTAGATATGGATTTTGTGACGACGAGTCTCACCACATGCTGAATCGTCGAAACTGGCCCGTTTTATGCTAGGTAGGCCTTGCCGTTAACTTTTGCCGGTAAACGATGCGGGAAGTACGGTACGCCCCGCTCAACATTATGAAATTGTTAATCTTTCTGAACTCGGCGTTAAGGAATTGCAGGCAATCGAGGCCATTAATGTTAACATTGCGCTCAAAGCCGGAACGAATCGGCGACAAATCAGCGCCAGCGGTATTTTCTCCTTTTGTTCCCCCAATATCTTGTGTTGTGAACAGCTTATCCACCGAGAATCCACAGGCTTGACCACAGGGTTTCGCACAGACGCGGCTGCCGTCATTAACCTTTGCGTGCCGGATTGGAGCATCGCGCCACAGCGAAGCCTTCCAAGGATCAAGCGTCGTTTGAAAGCGGACCGGTTTCCCGGTCCGCTTGTTGCGAGCACGCGTCGATCCCCCAGCCGTTAGCTGCGGTGAGAAGAGGACTCAGATGAAGTACTGGCCACCATTGGCGGTGAGGGTCGAGCCGGTGATGAAGCCGGCGTCTTCGGAAGCCAGGAAGACAACGCAGCGCGCGATCTCTTCCGGTTCGCCCAGGCGGCCGACCGGGATTTGCGGGATGATGCGTTCGTTGAGCACCTTCTCGTCGATCGCCTTGACCATCTCGGTGGCGATGTAGCCGGGGCAGATGACGTTGACGGTGATGCCGGCGCGCGCGCCTTCCTGGGCGAGCGCCTTCGAGAAGCCGATATCGCCGGCCTTGGCGGCGGAGTAGTTGACCTGGCCGGCCTGGCCCTTCTGGCCGTTGATCGAGGAGATGGTGATGACGCGGCCGAACTTGCGGTCGCGCATGCCGCTCCACAGCGGATGCGTCATGTTGAAGACACCGGACAGATTTGTGTCGATGACCTCTTTCCACTGGTCGCGCGTTAGCTTGTGGAACATGGCGTCGCGGGTGATGCCGGCATTATTGACCAGCACGGACACCGGGCCGAGGTCAGCCTCGATCTGCTTGATGCCGGCGGCGCAAGCGTCATAGTCGGCGACCGACCATTTGTAGACCGGAATGCCGGTTTCGGCCTTGAACTTCGCCGCCGCGTCGTCGTTGCCGGCATAATTCGCGGCAACCGAATAGCCGGCAGTCTTCAAAGCGGTCGAGATCGCCGCGCCGATACCGCGCGATCCACCCGTGACGATTGCAACCTTGGTCATGCATTTCCCCTTTTGAAATCGCCCTGTTGTCGGGCTTGGCAGGCACTGGATTTGCTACAGGCACTACATATGAACCGGGCGGCTTGCGCCGCCCGTCCAAAATCTATCAGAGAGCCTCCACACACATGGCGACGCCCATGCCGCCGCCGATGCATAGGGTGGCGAGACCCTTCTTGGCGCCGCGTCGGCGCATCTCGAAGACCAGCGTGTTGAAGATGCGGGCGCCCGAGGCGCCGATCGGGTGGCCGATGGCGATGGCGCCGCCATTGACGTTGACGATCGAGGGATCCCAGCCCATGTCTTTGTTGACGGCGCAGGCCTGTGCGGCGAACGCCTCGTTGGCCTCGACAAGGTCGAGATCCCCTGCCGACCAGCCGGCCTTTTCCAATGCCTTGCGCGAGGCGGGAATGGGTCCGGTGCCCATGATCGCCGGATCGACGCCGGCGGTTGCCCAGGACGCGATCCGCGCCAGCGGGGTGATGCCGCGCCTGGCGGCTTCCGCTTCACTCATCAGCAGCGCACCGGCAGCACCGTCATTGATGCCGGAGGCGTTGGCTGCAGTCACCGTGCCGTCCTTGTCAAAGGCCGGCTTCAGCTTGGTCATGGCATCGATGGTGGCGCCGTGGCGGATGTATTCGTCCTGGTCGACAATGGTGTCGCCCTTCTTGCCCTTGATGGTGAAGGCGACGATCTCGTCCTTGAACTTGCCGGCCTTCTGCGCGGCCTCGGCCTTGTTCTGCGAGGCCAGCGCGAACTGGTCCTGATCGTCGCGGGTGATCTGGAACTGGCGGGCGACGTTCTCGGCGGTGTTGCCCATATGGTAGCCATTGAAGGCGTCCCACAGCCCGTCCTTGATCATGGTGTCGATCATCTTGTAGTCGCCCATCTTGACGCCGGCGCGCAGGTGCTCGGCGTGCGGCGACAGCGACATCGATTCCTGGCCGCCGGCGATGATCACCTTGGCGTCGCCGGTGGCGATCTGCTGCATGCCGAGCGCGATGGCGCGCAGGCCAGAGCCGCAAACCTGGTTAAGGCCCCAGGCGGTGGTCTCCTTGGGCAGGCCGGCCAGGATCGAGGCCTGGCGAGCCGGGTTCTGGCCTTGCGCCGCGGTCAGCACCTGGCCGAGGATGACCTCGTCGACCTCGGCCGCCTCGACACCGGCACGCGTCAAAAGTTCCTTGACGACGACGGCGCCGAGTTCATGCGCGGGCGTGGCGGCGAAGGCGCCGTTGAAGGAGCCTACGGCCGTGCGCGCGGCGCTGGCAATGACGATGGAAGCGGACATTTTCTTCTCCAGACTTCAAGGGTGTTGTTGTGCCGTTGAGGACTTTTCTTGCCCTTTCCCAACCCCAAGTCAAACCGGAAATCGGCATGGCGCCGATGCGCCGCAAGCAGACCTCACCTCGTGGCGCCGGCGGTCTGGCCGGTGCTGCGCAGCATATTTAGCCTGCCATGCAGCATTATATGATCCCGCACTGCACAAACTGCTTGGAATTATGAGGCTTTTGCGCATATCCTCAAAAAGGGCGCAATCGTTACCGGCTGCTTACTCAGGCGTGCCGGTGTCCGGGGAGGATGCAGATGGCCGCAAAAGACGACCCGATCATTATCAAGAAATACGCCAACCGCCGCCTCTATAATACGGGGACGAGCACCTATGTGACGCTCGAGGATCTGGCCGAGATGGTCAAGAAGGGCGAGGAATTCACGGTCCAGGACGCCAAGACCGGTGATGACATCACGCATCCCGTGCTGACCCAGATCATTTTCGAGCTGGAGAACAAGGACGGGCAGAACATGCTGCCTATCCCGTTCCTGCGCCAGTTGATCGCCTTCTACGGCGACCAGATGCAGATGATCGTGCCCAGCTTCCTCGAACAGTCGATGATCGCCTTCTCCAAGGAACAAGAGCGGTTCCGCGAACAGATGAAGGGCGCCATCGGCAAGTCGCCGCTCGACGTGATGAAGATGGCGACGCCGATCAAGGCGCTGGAAGAACAGACGCGCCGCAACATGGAAATGTTCCAGAACGCAATGCGGCTGTTCACGCCTTTTCCGCCCCCGGGCTCGTCGGCGCCTGCCGCGACCCCTGCCGAACCGGCCAGGAAGGAAGCGCCGGAGAAACCCGACGATCTGCAACAGCTGAAGGATCAGATCGCGGCCATGCAGCGCAAGCTCGATACGATGTCGTAAGCGCATAGCGCTCACGACATTCAGCCCAGCAATCCCTCATAGCGGCCGCGCGGCCTGATGCTGCTGCCGCTCGCGATCTGTTCGACCATGTGCGCGGCCCAGCCGACGCTGCGTCCAAGCGCGAACAGGTGGAATGGTGCATCGCGCGGCAAGCCAAGGCCGCGCGTCAGCACGGCCAGGGCAAAGTCGATATTCGGTTGGGCGCCTGTCGCGGCAATGGCGGCCGCTTGCAGCGATTGCAACGCCTCGTCGGTGTTGTCGAGGGCGGCCAGAAGCGCTGCGGCCCGGGGATCGCCCTCGGGATAGAGCGGATGGCCGAACCCCGGCAGGGGCCGGTCATGGCCGAGCCAGCGCCGGATCGCGGCATCGGCGCCGTGCCGCGCCGCGTCTTCAGCGAGTTGCATCACCGCTTCGCCGGCCCCGCCGTGGCGGGGACCGGACAGTGTCGCCAGGCCGGCAAGCAGACACGCGGCGGGCGAGGCTCCGGTCGAGGCCGCGACGCGGGTTGCGAAGGTCGATGCGTTGAGTTCGTGATCGGCAAGCAGGACAAGGGCACGGCGGATCGCTTCCGCGCCGCCATCATCCGCCGACCAACCCCGTGCCAATCGCCGATGCACTGGTTCAGATCCCGCGATGGCACCAAGGGCGCTGGCCAGCACGCCGATCGCGTGCGCGGCATCAGTGCACAGCAAGGCAGCACTTCGTCCAAGCGAGGGCCGCGCCTGGCCGGCAAGCAAAGCGAGTTGCGCAAAGGCCGGGGCGCGGCCGATCTGGGACGGCGCATCTGGCGACGGCGCTTCGAAACTGATCGGGCCGGGCAGGGCCCAGAGCAGCCCAGCGGTTTCTTCCAGCGTGGCATGGTCGGACAGCGCCGCGGCGTCCCGACCCCGATAAATGAGGTGGCCGTGCCAGACGGTCGAAATCGCGGTGACGATCGACGGCTCGCCCCAGGCGATCGCGCTTTCGGCGATGGCCGAGGGGCTGCGCCCGCGCGCCCTTCGCGTCGCCAGCGCCGCGATGTCGTCGGCACGGTACTGGCTGCGGCGCGGGTCGGCACGATCCGGGCGCATGCCGATGCGGCCGCGGCTGACATAGGCATAGAGCGTCTGCGGCCTAACCCGGAGCCTTTCCAATGCCTCTTCCCGCGACAACCATTCGGACATATCGAGCCAGATGTTGATTCTATTGATCAAGATTGATGCTTATGGCGCCCACCCTTATCTCCCATCGGGAAAAGCTTCAAGGAGACAAGGCTATGGCGAATGGGCTCGATGATGTGGTGGCGGCCGAAACCGTGCTGTCCGATGTCGATGGTCTGGGCGGTCGCCTGACGATCCGCGGCCATTCGCTTGGGGAATTGGCTGGACGATGGAGTTACGCCCAGGTCGTCCACCTACTGCTGGACGGGTTCTTCGACGGTCTGCCTGGCGACGCCGAACTGGCGGCAAAACTGGGTGAGGCACGCGTCGAGGTGTTCGAGCGGCTCGCGCCTGCGCTGCCCTTGCTGGCACCGTTTGATGTCTACAGCGCCATGCGCGCCGGCATGGCCTTGCTGCCGGATGGCGAGACGCTGACGGACGCCTTGCGGCTGATCGCGGCGCCCGCGGTGCTGACGCCTGCGCTGCTGCGCCTGCAGTGCGGTGAGCAGCCGATCGCACCCGACGGCAAGGCCGATCATGCCGCCGACATGTTGAGGATGCTCAGGGGCTCCATCCCGTCGCCTGATCTGGCCAAGGCACTCGACACCTATCTGGTGACCGTATGCGACCATGGCCTCAATGCCTCGACCTTCGCCACCCGCGTTGTCGCCTCGACCTTGGCCGGCCTGACATCGTCGGTGCTGGCCGGCCTCGGCGCGCTCAAGGGTCCACTGCATGGCGGCGCGCCCGGCCCGGTCATCAAGATGCTCGACGCCATCGCTGCGCATGGCGACGCTGCCGGCTGGCTGCGCGGCGAGATCGCCCGTGGCGAACGCATCATGGGTTTCGGCCATCGCATCTATCGCGTGCGCGATCCGCGCGCCGATGTGCTGAAAGCGGTGGTCCGCAAGCTTGGCGGCGAGGGCGAAACCGGTCGCCGGCTGGCCTTCGCCGAGACGGTCGAGCAAACGGCGCTCGACGTGCTCCGGGTCGCCAAGCCGCAGCGCTCGCTGAAGACCAATGTCGAGTTCTACACCGCGCTGGTGCTGGAAGCGGCGGGATTTCCTCCTGATGCCTTCAGCAATGTCTTTGCCGCCGGGCGCGTTGCCGGCTGGATCGCGCATGCGCGCGAGCAGCAGACCACCGGGCGGCTGATCCGTCCGCAGTCACGCTATGTCGGGCCGGTGCCTGACCTCGTCGCCTAGATTTTCCGTCTGTTTCGAAAGCTACGGTCCCTCCGCATCGCAGCGGAGGGGCTTTTCGCATCACCGAAATTTCATGTGATCACGCGACCGTGTTCGTGTTCTTGCCTTGGTCCATCCTTATATGCTGCACTGCAACATAAGCCGGCCATGGCTGCTTCCTTCCAATGACGTTGGGGCAGGCCGGCGCATCAGGATGACAGGAACGCCATGACGAAGAACGGCAAGGCGGAGGAAAAGAAGAAGATCAACATCGCCCTTCAGGGAGGCGGCTCGCACGGCGCCTTTTCCTGGGGCGTGCTCGACCGGCTGCTGGAGGATGGCAGGCTGGAGATATCGGCGGTGTCCGGTACCAGCGCCGGCGCCATGAACGCAGTCGCATTGGCCGATGGTTTCGTGCGCGGCGGAGTCGAGGGCGCCAGGCAGAAACTGGACGATTTCTGGCACGCGGTGGCGGCAAAGGGCCGGTTCAGCCCGGTGCAGCGCATGCCGTGGGATGTCGCCTGGGGCAATTGGTCAATCGAGAACACGCCGGGCTATGTCTTCTTCGACACCATGTCTCGAGTGTTTTCGCCCTATGTCGCCAACCCGCTCGGCCTCAATCCGTTGCGCGACGTGGTCGCAAGGGAGATCGACTTCGGGAATGTCCGCGCCTGCAAGTCGATGGAGCTGTTCATCTCCGCCACCAATGTCGAGACAGGGCAGTTGCGGGTGTTTTCCGATGGCGAGATCGACCTCGACACGGTGATGGCGTCGGCCTGCCTGCCGCAACTGTTCCGCGCCGTCGAGATCAAGGGCGTGCCCTATTGGGACGGCGGTTACGGCGGCAATCCGGCGCTCTACCCGTTCTTCAAGACCGCGGCGACCGAAGATGTGCTTCTGGTACAGATCAATCCGGTGGTGCGCGAGGGAACACCAAGAAGCGCCAACGAGATCCAGAACCGCATCGACGAGATCACCTTCAATGCCGGGCTTCTGCGCGAATTCCGCTCGATCGCCTTCGTCAAGGAACTGATTGCCGCAGGTCGACTGCCGCATGGCGAATATCGCGACATCCGCATGCATCGCATCGATGCCGACGAGGCGTTCAAGGATCTGTCGGCATCGTCCAAGGTCAATGCCGAATGGGCCTTCCTGACCTATCTGCGCGACCTCGGCCGCACCGCCGCCAGCGACTGGCTGGAAGAGAATTACGATGCCGTCGGCAGCCAAGCTACGCTCGACCTGTCCGGCGAACTCGATGATGGGTTCAAGCCGGTACGCGGTCCCGCACCCGGCCGTCGGGTCAAGGAATTTCTCGCCGCGCGCAAGAATCCCGAGGCCGAACGCCGTCGGGCCTGAATCCGACGGCGTTCGCTCCACGGCAGCGTCTGCCGGCAGCCATGACGGGGGTCTCCGGAGCAGCGCCCAGTCCAGCGTCGTCGGCGTGACGGCAACCTTGGCGTGCGGAAGAGCCGTCATCATGCTGACGCCTGCTGCCACTGACGGTCGGATGGCGCTGCCCCGGAGCGTTCAGTGGCATCGGGCGCAATGCTCGGTACAGAATTGCGAATAGGACGAAATACACCTGGTATTCCCGCACCTGTCTCGCGCCGCGCCCGAAGTCGGGCGTATCATGACACGCGGTCCGGGACGCAATAATGCGGGCGCATAGGTGCTTTCAGCATCTGTCCGACGTCGGTGCATCGGGGTCGGACAGCAGCCTGATCCGAAGGGGCCGTCGTCCCTTTTCCCGAGCGATTCCAGTCCTTTGGCCGAGTGTTGTGGCGCCGCTGCCATTGTCCCTCGCCGATCGCACTGACGCCGATCGTCGGTTTGTGCCTGCACTTCAATCAGCGACGCGACGCGGATCGCGGCTGTAGTCCGGAGACGACCCATGGCGAGCGCGGCTGGTCGCCCGTGGCCGAAGTTTCAGGGGCGGATCGCGAGCCAGCGGGCGCTTCGTCAAGTAGACAGGCAAGTCACGAAGAACCGTTTCATGGCGACCACACCTTGCCCGGCTATGCAATGCTGCTGCAACTTTGGGACTATATTGCGATGCAACTTTGATGTAGAAGCGCGCTCGCCGATCACGGCAATTTGAACACGGTCAGGCGCGCACCCATATCGGCGACGCGCCCGCGTCATAAGAGGCGGTGCTGGCCGAACCCGCAGTGGAAAAATGACGATGCCTAAAATCAGGTTTCACAAGCTTGCAGCCATTGTTGTGCTCATCGGTTTCGCGGCGTGGATGGCGACGGGCGAGTTCTCGTCGGTCGGCAGTGTAGCGGCCAACAAGGCCAAGGCAGCCGAAGTCGAGCAGGGCAAGGCGCCGGATGCGAGCAAGCCGAAGGCGGCGGAAGCCGAACAGAAAGCGCCGCTGCGCACCGTCGCGGTGGTGACGCCGCCGCGCAAGACCTATGCGCGCGCCATCCGCATTTCCGGGCTGACCGAAGCCGACAAGCGCGCGGTGCTTGCAACCCGCGTCGCCGGCGTCATCGACCAGCTGCCTGTCAAGCAGGGCGATCACGTCAAGACCGGTGACCTGGTGCTGATGCTCGCCGCTGAGGAAAAGATCTCCATGGCCGCCAACGCCAAGCAGCTTGTGGCGCAGCGCAAGGCGGAACTCGATGCCGCCGAGCGGCTGGCCAAGACGGGCAATTTGCCGAAGCTGCAGCTCGACACCGCCCGCTCCAATCTGACCCTGGCGCAATCCCAGCTGGACACCGCGCAGGCCGAGCTCGACCGCAACGAAGTGAAGGCGCCGTTTGACGGCGTCATCGACCGGGTGCCGGTGGAACTGGGCAGCTCCGTCATGCAGGGCGGCGAGGTAGCGACCATCCTCAAGCTCGATCCGGTGATCGCGCGCGGCGAAATCAGCGAGCGCGACCTCGGCTATCTCAAGATCGGTGACAAGGCCAGCGTTCGGCTGGTCAGTGGCCAGACCGTCGAAGGCACCGTGCGCTATATCAGCCGCGACGCCTCGTCGGCGACCCGCACCTTCCGTGTCGAGATCGCCATCCCCAATGCCGATGGCTCCGTGCCGGCCGGCATGACGGCGGAAATCCAGCTCAGCGCCTTGCCGACCGACGCCGTCCTGCTGCCGCGCTCGGTGGTGACTCTCGGCGACAAGGGCGATCTCGGCATCCGCGCCGTCGGCACGGACAACAAGGTGGCATTCTTCCCGATCGACCTGGTCGACGACACGCCGACCGGTCTCGTGCTCGGCGGCATCCCGGCCGATGCGCGCATCATCGTCGCCGGCCAGGAACTGGTGAAGGAAGGCGACGAGGTTCATCCGGTCGAGGCCGACCAGGCAACCATCAACAAGCTGATCGGCGAAGCCACCGCCGGGACGCAGTAGCGCGGGGCGCCGGCGCCGGGCCTTGCCCGGCGACAGCATGTCCGTTCGCCACTCCCCAAGCCAACAGCAGGCATAAGTCATGGATATCGTCAGACTCGCAATCAACAATGCCCGCCTGACCATCTCGGTCCTGGTCTTCCTGCTGATCGCAGGTTGGGTCGCCTATCAGTCGACGCCGAAGGAAGCGGAACCCGACGTTCCGATTCCGATGATGTATGTCAGCCTGATCTATCAAGGCATTTCGCCCGAAGATTCCGAGCGCCTTCTGCTGCGGCCGATGGAAAGCAAGCTGAAGAGCCTGAAAGGCCTCAAGGAGATGCGCTCGGCCGCTTTCCAGGGCGGCGGCTATGTGCTGGTCGAGTTCCAGCCGCAGACGAACCTGGCGACGGCACTGCAGGATACGCGCTCCAAGGTTCAGGACGGCAAGGCCGACCTGCCGCAAGCGGCCGAAGAGCCCGTCGTCACCGAGGTCAACATTTCCGAATTTCCGGTGCTCGTCGTCACGCTGTCGGGCGAATTGCCCGAACGCGTACTGGCGGCCGCCGCGCGCGAACTGCGTGACCGCATCGAGGAAGTGCCCGGCGTCCTCGAAGGTTCCCTGCAAGGCTCCCGCGACGATCTGGTCGAAGTCGTCATCGATCCGATGAAGCTGTCGTCTTACGGCTTGCAGCTCGATCAGCTGATCGGCGCCGTCGGCGCGTCCAACAGCCTGGTCGCCGCCGGCAACATCGAGGGCTCGCAGGGCAAATACGCCGTCAAGGTGCCGTCGCTGATCGAGACGCCCGAGGATGTGGCGGCACTTCCCGTGGTCGCCGGTCCCAATGCCGTGGTTCAGGCCAAGGACATCGCGACGATCCGCTCGACCTTCGCCGATGCCACGACGATCACGCGCCTCAACGGCAAGCCGGCCATCGCCATCGAGGTCAAGAAGCGCATCGGCGCCAATCTGATCGACACGCTGACCAAGGTCAGGGAGGTGTCCGACACCTTCGTCAAGACCATGCCGGAAGGCATGCACGTCACCTACACGCAGGACAAGTCGGTCTTCGTCAACCAACTGCTCGGCGATCTGCAGAACCACGTGATGATCGCCGTCATCCTGGTGTTCATCGTCATCCTCTACGCGCTGTCCGGGCGTGCCTCGCTGCTCATCGGCCTGGCCATTCCGTCATCCTTCCTGATCGGCATCCTGCTGCTGGCCATGATGGGCTACACGATCAACATGATCGTGCTGTTCAGCCTCATCCTGGCCGTCGGCATGCTGGTCGACGATGCCATCATCGTCACCGAGTTCGCCGAACGACGGATGAGCGAGGGCATGCCGAAGCAGGAAGCCTTCGCGCTCGCCGCCAAGCGCATGGCCGGTCCGGTCATCGCGGCGACGATGACGCGTATCGCTGCCTTCTCGCCGCTGCTGTTCTGGCCGGGGATCATCGGCGATTTCATGAAGTACATGCCGATCACGCTGATCGTCACGCTGTCGGCCTCGATGCTCTATGCGCTGGTCTTCGCGCCGACGCTGGGTGCGATCTTCGCCAAGGCGCCGCAGCATCACGAGGAAGGCAATCGCGATGGCTGGTACATGGCTGTCGTCAAGCAGGCAGTACGCTTCCCCATCACCGTGATGGTGCTCACCGTCGTCTTGCTGGCCGGCATCTTCGTTGGCTATTCGAAGTATGGTGCCGGCGTCGAGTTCTTCCCGAGCGTCGAACCCGACTACGGCCTGCTCTATGTGCATGCCCGCGGCAACCTCTCGCTGGCCGAAATGGATACCGCGACCAAGATTGCCGAAAACCGGCTGCTCGGCTGGCCGGGCGTGAAGTCGGTCTATACGCGCGTCGGCAAGTCCCAGGGCGGCGGCCAGGACGTGCCCGAAGACGTCGTCGGCGTCATCCAGTACGAATTCATCGACTGGCGCGAGCGCAAATCGGCCAACGATATCCTGAACGACCTGCGTGGCGTGATGGCCGGCATTCCCGGCGTCGACGTCGAGGTGCGCGTGCCGGAAGCAGGCCCGCCGACCGGCAAGCCGATCCAGATCAGGCTTTCGGCCATCGACCCCAAGGGATTGGACGAGAAGGCGCGCGCCGTCGCCGCGCGCATTGCCAAGGTGCCCGGCGTCATCGACATCTCCGATGGCTTGCCGCCGCCCGGCGTCGACTGGGCGCTCGAGGTCGATCGGGCCAAGGCCGCCCAGTATGGCATCAGCCCAACCTCCGTCGGGACGGTGGTGCAGCTCGTCACCAATGGCTTGAAGCTCTCGGAATACCGGCCGGCCGGCGCCGACAAGGCGGTCGACATCCGGCTGCGCTTGCCCGAGGACCGGCGCACGCTGTCGACGCTCGACGAGCTCAGGGTACAGACCTCGCAAGGATCGGTGCCGATCTCGAACTTTGTCGTTCGCAAGGCGAAGCCGAGCGTCGGCATCCTCAATCGCATCGACGGTGCCCGCACCGTGGTGGTGCAGGCCAACGTCGCCGCCGGCGCTCAGGTCGCCGCCGTTCAGCAGGAGGTTACCCAGGCCGTCGCCGACATGAATCTCGGCAGTGGCATACGCTGGAAACTGGCCGGCTCGAACGAGGACAGCGCGGAAGCCAGCGCCTTCCTCAGCAAGGCCTTCGGGGCCGCGATCTTCCTGATCTTCCTAGTGCTGCTGGCGCAGTTCAACAAGTTCACCAGCGTCTGGCTGGTGCTGTCCTGCGTCGTCATGGCGACGATCGGCGTGTTCCTCGGACTGCTGATAACAGGCGAGACGTTCGGCATCGTCATGTCGGGCATCGGCGTCATCGCGCTGGCAGGCGTGGTGGTGAACAACAACATCGTGCTGATCGACACCTATGACCGGCTGCGCGAGGAAGGCTGGGACAAGATGGACGCGGTGCTGCAGACCTGCCGCGAGCGTGCGCGTCCGGTTGTGCTGACGGCGGTATCGGCCATTCTCGGCGTGCTGCCGATCGCCTTCGGCCTCGGGCTGGAAATCTTCCATCACGAGACGACGATCAATGCGCCGTCGACGCAATGGTGGATTTCGCTGTCCTCGGCGATCGTCTTCGGCCTGTCCTTCGCCACCATCCTGACGCTGGTGGTGACGCCGTCGATGCTGATGGTGTTCACGCGCGCCAAGATCAAACCCGGTGCGCGGCGCGGCTGGTTCAGCCGCCTGTTCCGGCGTGGCAAGGGCCAGATCTCGTCGGACACCCCGGCAGCGGATGAAGGCGCCGAGCCGGCAATTGCCTTCCCGAAAGCCGCCGAATAGACGGCTCCCCGATCTAACTGGCAAAGGCCGCCCGGAACAACCGGGCGGCCTTTGGCATTTTCCCTCAGGGCCGATGTCCCAGCATTGTCTCGCAAGCAACGCAGAGCGGGGAATTTGTCATGCCGATCAGCACCATCGTCATCATCGTCCTGATCCTTGTCCTCATCGGAGCGGTGCCGGCATGGCCGCACTCGCGATCCTGGGGTTATGGACCTTCGGGCATTGTCGGTGTGGTGCTGGTGGTGGTTCTGGTGCTGGTGTTGATGGGGCGGCTTTGAGCTGCCGCCTCAATTCGTAAAGGACGAAAGGCCTTCAGCTTCGGGTAAGTTGTAAGTGCCGTCGGCGTTGGAAATCAGGCAGCTTCCGCGGCGCCATTCACGGTGGCGATGCCGATATCCTGGAGCGCATCGGCGACCGCCCGGTCGAGCGGCGTATGCGGGATTTCTCCAATGATGCCTTCCAGCCGCGTCGAAGCCAGCCGGTGCGGCTCGAAGCGCAGGTATGACATCGAGACGATCTCGCGCCACATTGCCACGAACGGGCTGCCGGCGCGCAGCACCCACCAGGGCATGGAAGTCATTTTGAGCTGATGGCCGACGGCCTTCTCGGCCGCGGCCTTGATCTGGAGATCGGTGACGGCGTGGCCCGGAAAGTTCAGCGCCTCATAGAAGCCGAGCTTGTCGAGATTGCGCGCCAGCGCGACGAAACCGACTGCGAAGTCCGGCAGATAGGCCCATTCATGCACAAGGTCGGCCGGACCAGGCGCGGTGTAGATGCCCTTGTTGATCTTGGCGGCGACGACCAAGTCGAACCACGAGCCGCTGCCGGTGCCGCCGAAGAAATCGCCGGCGCGCAGAAGAATGGTGCGCACCCGGCCGGCCTCGGCCTCACGGCGGAACAAATCCTCCATGGCGCAGCGAATGCGGCCTTTTTCCGTGGTTGGATGAAAGGGTGTGTCTTCCGTGATCACCGCCGGCATTGGCGAGCCGTAATTGTAGACGGTGCCGGGGAAGAGGTGCAGCGCGCCGTTGGTATGGCAGGCCGCCATGACGTTCTGCGCCATCGGCAGGCACTTGCCCCAGTCGGTGTAGATAGGATTCAGGCCGTTGAAGATGATGTCGACTCCTTGTGTGGCGCGGATGAGCGACTGGCGGTCCAGCGCGTCGCCTTCAACCGCCGTTGCGCCCTTAAGCTCTGCCGGCACCTTGCCGGTACGGGTGACGGCGCGGACGTCGAAGCCGGCGTCGATGAAGGCTCTGGCAACCACGCGGCCGAGCCGGCCATTGGCGCCGAGGATTGCGATCTTGGTCATTGGATAACTAACTCCTGGTTGGTTGTTGCAGTCCGTATCGGTGTTTGCAGGGTGAATATGATTGCCTCATCTATGAATTGAAATTGACCAGGATTGCAGTTTTAATATTCATTATTGAATGGATGACATCGACTGGAACCTGATCAAGAGCTTCGTCACCGTGGCGGAAACCGGCGGCCTGTCGGCCGCGGCGCGAAAGCTGTCGGCAAGCCAGCCGACGCTTGGTCGTCACATCGGGGAGTTGGAGCAGGCGCTTGGCGTCACGCTGTTCCGACGCGGGCGAAGCGGCTATGCGCTGACGGAAGCCGGCGCCACGCTATTCGAACGGGGCAAGGTGGTGAGCGAACAGGCTAGTGCCTTTTCACGGCTCGCGCTGGGCTCGGTCGAGGCGATCGAAGGCACGGTGCGGATTGCCGCCAGCGAAGTGGTGGCGGCCTATGTGCTGCCAGACATGATGGCAAGGCTCGGCATCGATGAACCCGGCATCGAGGTCGAGATCGTTGCCTCGAACCAGATCGAGAACCTGCTGCGTCGGGATGCCGACATCGCCATTCGCATGGTCAAGCCGGCTCAGAACGAACTGGTGGCACGCAAGGTCGGCGACATCGCACTCCGTGCCTGCGCGGCCATCTCCTATCTCGAGAGGCAGGGGCGCCCGCTGGGGCCGGCTGATCTCGTCAATCACGCCCTGATCGGCTTCGATCGCAGCGACGAGATGATCCGAGCCTTTTCCCAATATGGCGCCTCGGTCACCCGAAACAGTTTCCGCTTCAGGGCCGACAATCAGATCGTGCTCTGGGAAGCGGTGCGGGCGGGAAACGGCATTGGTCTTGGCCAGGAGCCGCTGGCAGACCGCGATCCGCTCGTGGAAAAGGTGTTGCCCGGCCTGCCATTACCTGCCCTGCCGGTCTGGCTCGCCATGCATCGCGACGTGCGCGGCAGCGTGCGCATCCGCCGCGTGGCCGACTTTGTCCATGAGGAGCTGAAGCGCTATTCGGCAGGTGCGGCGTCGGGGGCGAATTCGGCGCGGTGAGCCAATCCGGCCATCAGAAGAACGACGATCAGCAGGCCCGCCATGGCGATGAAGATCGGGCCGAAGCTGAAATGTTCGGCAACGAAGCCGATCGCCGACGGCGCCACCAGAATGCCGGAATAACCCATGGTGGTGACGACGCTCATGCCGGTGCCCGACGACATGCCTTCCTGGTTGCCGCCGGCCGAAAAGATGATCGGCACCATGTTGGCGATGCCGAAGCCGCAAAGCGCAAAGGCCGCTATGGCGAGCCAGGGCGAGGGTGACAGGCCGGCGATCAGCATGCCGGCGGCGGCGAATACAGCCGATCCGCGCAGCGTCGTCACCGCTCCGAAGCGGTTGCGGACGCCATCGCCGAAAAAGCGCATGATCGCCATCACGCCGGAGAAGGCGGCGTAGGCCAAGCCGGCGACGGCGAGGTCGGCGCCGAGTTCCTGCCGCAGATACAGCGCCGCCCAGTCGAGTACGGCGCCCTCGGAAATCATCGTCAGCAGGGCCATCAGGCCGATCAGGTAGACCAATGGGTTTGCCGGCAAAGTGAATTTGTGGTGCTCGGTCGCCTGCGGCCTGTTTTCGGCCACGATATGGGGGACCGCCGCCGCGATCGCCGCAAAGGCAAGCGCGGTCACCACCGCGGCATGGGCGAAATGGCCATAGGTCTGGATGGCAAAGCCGCCAAGGGCGCCGCCGGCGAAACCGCCGAGGCTCCAGAAGCCGTGCGACGAGGACATGATGGCGCGCCCCAGCCGCCGTTCCACCACCACCGCATTGGCATTCATGGCGACATCCATGCCGCCGATCGAGCCGCCGAAGATGAACATGGCAACGGCCGCCAGCGGCACGTTGGGCGCCAGCGCCACGACCAGCAGGCCGAGGCTGCCGCAGAGACCGAACCAGCGCAGCACGGTGCGCGAGCCATGTTTGGAGATCAGGTGGCCGCACCATGTCATGGCGGTGACCGCGCCGGCGCCAAACAAAAGGATCAGCAGGCCTAGCGTGAATTTCGAGATGTCCAGCCTGGTCAGGAACACCGGAATCTGCGGCGCCCAACTGCCGGTCAGAAAACCGTTGGCGAGGAAAATGGCGGCCACCGCCCATCGCCCGCGGATGGCAGTCTGCATGGCGCTCGACGCGTTCATAGGGCGAATCCGGTCAGAAAATGGCTTTGCGCGGCAAATTAGATCGATTCAATTTTCAGTCAAGCGCTCTTGTGGGAAAGCATTTGGGCCAAACGGACTCAGTGATCCCTAGGACGCCTGGCTTCGAATTCGGCCTTCTTGGCGTCCGAAGCCTCTGTCTGGTTGAGCGCCTGCCACTGCGCATAGGGCATGCCGTAGACGATCTCGCGCGACTGGTCCTTCGAGAGATCGACGCCCTCGGCATTGGCAGCCTCGCGATACCAATTCGACAGGCAGTTGCGGCAGAAACCGGCGAGGTTCATCAGATCGATGTTCTGCACGTCGCTACGTTCGCGCAAATGGGTCACTAGCCGGCGAAAGGCGGCGGCCTCGAAGTCGCGCTTCTGTTCGTCGCTGAGTTTGGTCATCGGAACCTCCGTCATAGCGGCCCGGTGCGCGAGCCAAACATCTTTACCGCATGTATATCGGGACGGCGGTCGATGCCGTCAACGATCGGGGCCAGCCGCTCGGCCCAGGCGAGAATGCCCTGCTGGTCTGCTATCAGGTCCTGGCGGATTTCGATCAGCGCGTGGGCGTAGCCATTGACGATGGCGTGCCTGAACATGGTGTCGCCGCGCAGCGCGCCGTCATACGGTTCGTTGTCGCCGACGATGAGGTCTTTGTCTTCAGCCAGCATGTCGATCAGCTGTCGCGCCGCCCGGTCGTCTTTGTCCCAGAGGATGCCGACATGCCAGGGCCGCTGCCTGCCTTGCATGGCCGGCGTGAAGGAGTGCACCGAGAAGATGAAGGGCGCCTTGCCGGTGGCTTGCACGACCGATGCGATCATGGCGCCGACCGCATCGTGATAGGGACGGTAGAACCGATCAAGCCGCCTTTCGCGTTCTTCCGGCGCCATGGGATAATTTCCTGGAATGATGGTGCCGTCATAGAGCTGACGAATGAGGGTTGGATCGTCCTCTCCCCGGTTGGGATCGATCAGCAGCCGCGAGAAATTGGCGAGCACCGCCGGTACGTCCAGCAGGGCCGCCAATTCGCGCGTCACCGCTTCGACGCCGATGTCGTAAGCGATATGGCGGCCGAATTCGGCCGATGGCAGCCCCAGGCTGCCATACTCCTCGGGCAAGTCGCGGCGGGCATGATCGGCCAGAAGCACGATGCCCCGCTTGCGGTCGCCCTCGACAATATCGAATGGCGCGAAAACTGTGGATCGGGTCATTGGCGGGAAATGGGCTGTTCGCTGGCTTCCGGGGAGGGTGCTATCGTCATTCCACGAAGACGACGCGTGCGCAATGCCGTTGTTTGGCCAAGGTTTCCGCTGAAATCTGGCAAGGGGCGACGGATGGCGCGCCGGGAGCCTTCCTAAATCGATTGGATTGGTTGAAACGGCGCGTTGACATGCGCCCGGACTTTTCCGAAAAGGGGCGCAGAGAGATGCTGATGTGGTTCTTGAGGGGTTTTGGAATGGGTTGCGCCGGCAGGCAGCGCATGCGCTCAGCCTTTGCTATGCCATTCCTGATCCTGACCGTTGGCGCGTCGGCAATGGTCATGGCCTCGCCGGCGCACGCCGATTTCCGCGTCTGCAACGCCACGCAGAACCTGGTCGGCGTCGGTATCGGCTATCGTGCCAAGGCCGGCTGGATCACCGAGGGCTGGTGGCACATCGAAGGATCGAGCTGCAAGACGTTGATCGAAGGGCCGCTGTCATCAAGGTTTTACTATCTTTATGCAGAAGACGCCGAGCGAGGCGGACGCTGGGACGGCCCGATCAACATGTGCGTGGCTGAAAAAGAGTTCAAGATCGCCGGCGTAAGCGACTGCGTCGCCCGGGGCTTCCAGCGTGCCGGATTCCAGGAATATGACACGGGCGAGCAGGCAAGCTGGATGGTCCAGCTCACCGATGAGCCCGCAACGGGAGGCGCCCCAGCCGCCCCGGGAACGAATAGTCAATGAGACGTAGCCGTAAGGTCAAGATCCTCGCCACAATCGGTCCGGCCTCCTCGTCCGAGGAGATGCTGAAGAAGCTGTTCGAAGCGGGCGCCGATGTCTTCCGCATCAATATGAGCCATACCGATCATGAGCTGATGCGCACGCTGGTCGCACGCATCCGCGCCGTCGAGGAAAAAGTCGGCCGGCCGATCGGCATCCTGGCCGACCTGCAAGGCCCGAAGCTGCGCGTCGGCAAATTCGCCAACGGCAAGGAAGTGCTGACGCTGGGCCAGACCTTCACGCTCGACGACAATCCCGAGCCTGGCACCTCGACCAGGGTCTACCTGCCGCATCCGGAAATCCTGAGTTCGGTCGAGGCTGGCCATCGCCTCTTGATCGACGACGGCAAGCTCGAGCTGAAGGCGGTGAAGAGCGACGGCAAGTCGATCGTCTGTACCGTCATTGCCGGCACCACGATTTCCGACAAGAAGGGCGTCAGCCTGCCCGATACCGACCTGCCGGTCGGCGCGCTGACCGAGAAGGATCGCAAGGACCTCGACGCGGTGCTCGCCACGGGCGTCGACTGGGTCGCGCTGTCCTTCGTGCAGCGGCCGGAAGATCTGGCCGAAGCGCGCAAGATCGCGCGCGGCCGCGCGCTCATCATGGCCAAGATCGAAAAGCCGCAGGCTGTCGCCCGGCTGGCCGAGATCATCGAATTGTCCGACGCGCTGATGGTCGCCCGTGGCGATCTCGGCGTCGAGATGCCGTTGGAAGCCGTGCCCGGCATCCAGAAGCAGATAACGCGCGCCGCGCGCCGCGCCGGCAAGCCCGTGGTGGTCGCCACGCAGATGCTGGAATCGATGATCACCGCCCCGGTGCCGACCCGCGCCGAGGTCTCCGACGTCTCGATCGCCGTCTTCGAAGGCGCCGACGCCATCATGCTGTCGGCGGAATCGGCGGCGGGCGCCTATCCCGTCGAGGCGGTTGCCATGATGAACCGCATCGCCACCAAAGTCGAAACAGATCCGACTTATGCCGGCATCATCAACGCACAGCGTTCGGAGCCGGAAGCGACCGGTGCGGATGCCATTTCGCTGGCCGCCCGCGAAATCGCCGAAACGCTGAAACTGTCGGCGATCGTCACCTACACGGCATCAGGCACCACCGGCCTGCGCGCCGCGCGTGAGCGCCCGCAGGTGCCGATCATCGCGCTGTCACCGATCGTCGACACGGCGCGGCGGCTGTCGCTTTTGTGGGGCACGCATTGCGTGGTGTCGCCGGACGCCACCGATCTCGACGACATGGTCAACCGCGCCTGCCGCATTGCGCTGGAAGAAGACTTCGGCAAGCCGGGCGACCGCGTCATCATCACCGCCGGCGTGCCGCTGCGGACCCCGGGATCGACCAACATGCTGCGCATCGCCTATGTCGGATCGGAAACCGGCCGGTAGTCGGCCGCCAGCCTCATTGCGATCCTGAGCGCTCTTGCCGCGGCTTCCGGGTGGTTTCTTCGCTGGAGAAACCGGTGCGCGCGAGGAATAGGGTCGTACAGATACTGATCCGGGCCCAGTATCTTTCGACGGTTGAGTTCGGTCGTATCGAGCAGATCGAAATCGACCTTCGCGATCGTGCAACGCCATCCGGCGTTCCGCGAGGCCCAGCCTCTTTCATGATGTTCGAGCAACCGCTCTCGGGCGCAATAGCCGTGGTAGTCGAAAGCGATCATGCCGTTGGTCACATAGATATGGTTTCCCGAAAAGTTCTCAGCGGGGATGATCCGCTCGCCGTAAAATCCCTCAAGAGGCGGATGCTCGAGGAAGGTGCCGGCGAGAATGGCGCACGCGCCGTGACCGAAGAAGATGCGATCCGGCAGCGCCCATCGCTTTTCCGGATTTCTCTTTATGCCGTGTTTCAGAACATACATGCCGCTCAGGTCCTGATGGGGTCTTGCGATGACCGTTTTCGGATGGCACGCATCAGGTTGGCGCGTGCTCCGCTTCAGGTTCCTTGATGTCGGCGCATTTGCCCACGCCATAGGCGTCGTCGGCAATCCGGGCTTCCACCTTCCTGGCGATGGCTTCCAGGTCGATATCCTTGCCGGCGACTTTCTCGATGGCGCCGACGACGAGGTCGGGGGCGATCCAGTCGGGTTTGTGACCGAGATTATGCACCCAGACGAGCTCGGCGCCTGAGATGTCGCGCACTAGGCCAACGGAATGGATATGCGCATAGACGACCTTGTCGCGGTCGCCCGAAATGACGACGGTCGGCGCCGTGATCTCCTTGTAGTGCGGCGCGGCACCAAGCGCATAGCGATAGAGCCCGGCCACGTCGGTGGCATTGGCGCGAAAGGCCGATGGCCGCAGCACCAGCGGGATCGAGGCTGAGGCGAGATAATCGTCCGGCACCTTGTTGGGCGCGAAGACGCAGGTCGTGGCATCAGCCATCCGCAACGTTCCCACAGGATAGCTCAGGGTCTCGGAGAACAGCCGGCCGATCACCGGAATGGTGGTCAGGTCGTAGTACCAGGACGTCGCGCCGCCCGGCCAGGGATGGGTTGCCGGTGCCAGGAAGACGAGGCCGAGCGTCCTGTCCGCATGCTCGCGGCCGAAAGCCGCCGTCACCACGCCACCGAAGGAATGGCCGACAATGATTGCCTTCTTGATGCCGAGACGGTCCATGAGCGCGGCGATGGTGTTGGCCTGAGCCGACGGATCCTCACTGTTGCCGGGGCGGCGTCCCGACCAACCGGCTCCCGGCCGGTCGAGGAACAGCATTTCGGCCCGCCCTTCGAGCCGTGGCCTCAGCGGCAGCATCTGATCCCTAAGATTGGCGCTGGCGCCATGGATGAAGACGATCGGAGGCAGATCCGCATTGGTTGGAGCGGGGATGTGGACATAGTGGATGCGGGCGCCGTCGATGTCGGCGAATTCGCCGATCGGCGGAACGCGGCGCTCGATCAGCCATGAGCCGACGCGGGTCACGCCGACAAGGGCAAGGGCAAGCGCCATCAGGAAGGCCAGCGCGGCATAGATCAGGTTCATGCGGGGTATACGGGGGAGTAGGGGAGTAGGGGAG
>NZ_JAIUGQ010000058.1:0-27523 GCF_020164715.1 Mesorhizobium sp. ESP7-2 | reverse complement strand
GTAGGGGAGTAGGGGAGTAGGGGAGTAGGGGCCTATTCCCCTACCGCCTAATCTATCAAATGCCTTCGCCGGCAAGCTCTTCCGACAGGGTGGCGACCTGGTTCTGGGCGCTTCGCATCATCGGATAGATGGCCAGCACTCTCTGCCAGGCCTCGAGCGCCGATTGCTTGTGGCCGGTCTCCGCCATGATCTGGGCCAGCCCCGACAACGCACCGAAATGGCGTGGCTCGAGCTGCAGTGCGCGGTCGATGTCGGCCATCGACTTGCCGTAGTTCTTCATCATGAAATGTACGGTGGCGCGGCGGTTCCAGCCTTCGGCGTAGTTTGGCTGCAAGGTCACCACCTGGTCCAGGAAATCGAGCGCGACGTCGAACTTCTGATCGCTCATCGCTTTTTGCGACCACTGCATCATCAGGTCGATCGAGGCGCTGCCAGACTGGGACCATTCGTTCCAGATGTTGCCGGCAATGCGCTCGGCGGCCTTTTCGTTGCGCTCGCGCTTCAGATCGGAGAACAGCTTGTCGAGCCGGGCCTGTTTCGTCATCGGCGGGGCCGGAGCGTCCGGAGCCACGGGCTGGGCACCGGAGGGCGCCGACTGACCATCCGCGGCTGCCACCGCGATCGGCCGATCACCGGCCTGCGTCGGCAGGGAGATGACACCGGAAACAAGGAAAGTCGTCAAAAATACAAAAGGAATCCGCATTGCCCGAGTTTACTCCCGGGCGGCGGAACATCAAAGTGATTTAGCGTGGGAAGGTCGGCTGGCCGACAAACATCAATGGGCGGAGGCAAAAAAGCCTCCGGCCGAGAACTCAACCCTGGCGCGCCTTGTAGCGCGGGGCGGTCTTGTTGATGATGTAGATGCGGCCCTTGCGGCGAACCAGCTGGTTGTCGCGGTGACGCGCCTTCAGCGCCTTGAGCGAATTCTTGATCTTCATGGTCTTGCCTGTCGGTGTGAACCCGGTTCCGGGTCGAAATTTTAAGGCGCGCCAGAAGACGCGCCTTTTGAACGGTGGGTGGCTCATAAACGAGGAGCCTTGCCCATGTCAACCGTAAGTCAACCGCAAGCGTGCTCCGCGTCCCGATATCATCAAATATCCGCCATGTCGGCCCCGTGGCATTGCGCGACCTCAGGCGGGCTGGGATCATGCCGCGACAATCAAGTGATTTGGGGACAAAGATGCGCCGAATTTTACTGTCCACCTGCCTTGTCGTCCTGGCGGCGAGCGCGGCTGCCCGAGCACAGGAATGCGACCGCTCCGACGACGGCCAGCAGATGATGAATATCTGTGCCGGTGAGGATTATCAGGCGGCCGACGCCAGGCTCAACAAGGCCTATCAGGATCTCATCGGCTCCGATGATGCCGATGGCAGGAAATTGCTACAGGCGGCGCAACGGGCCTGGATCGCCTTCCGGGACGCCGAGTGTACGCATTCCACCGCCGCCAGCCAGGGTGGGTCCATCCATGCCATGGAGGTCTCGCAATGCCTGACCAGGCTGACCAATGCTCGCATCAAGCAGCTCGCCGCCTCCGCCCACTGCGAGGAAGGCGATGCGGGCTGCGCCGGCGAGGACAGTGACGAGGTGCAATAGGCGCGTTTGGGATCAGCCGCGGCGGCTGACGCGGGTGAAATGGCCCATCTTGCGGCCGGGCCGGGCCTCGGCTTTGCCGTAGAGATGCAGCATAAGATCGGGCTCGGCGAGCAGGGCTGGAACGCGCAGCACGTCATCGCCGATCAGGTTCTCCATCACGCAATCGGAATGGCGATCGGGGCTGCCAAGCGGCAGTCCGGCGATGGCGCGGATATGTTGCTCGAACTGCGAAACGATGCAGGCGGCTTCGGTCCAATGGCCGGAATTGTGGACACGAGGCGCGATCTCGTTGGCCAGCAGCGAACCGTCGGCCAGCACGAAGAACTCGACGCCGATCACGCCGACATAGTCGAGCGCGGACAATATCTTCGATGCCGCCACCCGCGCGGCTACCGCCGTTTCGGGTTTGATGCCGGCCGGCAAGGTCGATGTATGCAGAATGCCCTCGCGGTGCACATTTTCGGCCGGATCATAGGCGGCGACAGTGCCGTCCAGGCCCCGCGCGGCGATGACGGAAATCTCGCGCTCGAACGGCACGAAGGCCTCCAGGATCAGCGGCACATTGCCCATCGCCTCGCAGGTGCCGGCGAAACCGCCGGCTTCCATGTTGCGGAAGACCCGCTGGCCCTTGCCGTCATAGCCCATGCGCCGCGTCTTCAGGATGCCGCTGCCGTCGAACGCCTTCAGCGCCGCCGTCAGTTCCTGGTCGGTGTCGACCTGATGGAACGCGGCGGTGGCGATACCGATGCCGTTGAGGAATGTCTTTTCGCTCACCCGGTCCTGCGCCACGTCAAGCGCACGCGCCGGCGGATAGACCGGCACCCTGGCGGCAAGCGCGGTTGCAGCGGCCACCGGAACGTTCTCGAACTCGTAGGTGACGACGGCGCTCGCCGCCGCCAGTTCGGCAAGCGCGGCCGGGTCGTCATAGACGGCCGTGATCTGCCAGTTGGCGACCTGGGCGGCCGGGCAATACGGCTGTGGCTCCAGCACGATGGTGCGGTAGCCGAGGCGGGCGGCGGCCATCGCCAGCATGCGACCCAGCTGGCCGCCGCCAATGATGCCGATCGTCGATCCGGCGGGCAGGCTCACGGCGTGTCCGTCGGTTCTGCCGCGACCTTGGCGGTCTGCGAGGCGCGCCAGGCATCCAGCCGCGCGGCCAACTTGTCGTCGTTCAGCGCCAGCACGGCGGCGGCAAGGAGAGCCGCATTGGCAGCACCGGCCTTGCCGATGGCGAGCGTTCCGACAGGAATGCCGGCCGGCATCTGGACGATGGAGAGCAGAGAATCCTGGCCGGACAGCGCTTTCGATTCCACCGGCACGCCGAACACCGGCAGCGGCGTCATTGCCGCCGTCATGCCGGGCAGGTGCGCCGCACCCCCGGCGCCGGCGATGATCACCTTGTAGCCGGCCGCCTTGGCGCCCTTGGCGAATTCATAGAGTCGGTCGGGCGTGCGGTGCGCCGAAATGATCAGCCGTTTGTGGGGGACACCAAGCGCCTCCAGCGTCTCCGCTGCCTGGCGCATCGTCGCCCAGTCGGATTGGCTGCCCATGATGATGGCGACGTCGGCGCGTTGATCGTTCAAGCTTCTGCTCCCCGGCGACAAAGGCGCGCCTTAGCGGAATTCGCGCGGGGCCGCAAGGATTTCAGGCCATCGGCGAGGTGCCGACGGCCACATCCGGTTCATACCGCCGCCTTGCGGAAGCGGGCTACGAAGTCGTCGAGCTCGGGCCGCTCCATGTCGGAGATCGCCCAATAGGAGAAGGCGCCGTCGCTCCAGTGCACCATCGAGAAGCCGCCGGAGGAAAGATCGTCCGGCTGGGTGGTCTTGCCGCCCTGCTGAGGTTCGGCGACGAGCGTGATCAGGTGCTCGCGGTGGCGGTAGACCAGCGCCGGCATCGGCCGGCCTGATATCACCTCGACCCGGCCGCCGATGAGGGCGAAACCGTCCTGGGCAAGGTCCGGCGCGGGCGGCGAGACGCCGATCCGGGCGTCGAGCCACGGCTTGACCGTATGGCGGTCGGACGAGACGATGTCGAGGGGACTCGCGGCAAGCAGGCTGCGGCGATGGCCGCTTGCGACAGCGGCGGCAAAGCCGTCATCCACGCCACTCTGCATCACCCATTGTGTCGCTCCACTGGCCAGCACCGCGCTGATCATGATCGACGCGGCCATGGCGCGCCAGTCGAACGAGCGGAAGCGGCGTGCCCTTGGCGATGGCCGCATCTGGGACGAGCGTGTCTCGGCGCCTCGTCTCATGCCCCTGCCAGCGCCCGAGATCAATCCCGGCAGCGCCGACGGTCCGCCCCGCTGCGGCTCCGCCGCCTCGGCATGCTCCTGCTGTTCGGAGCCGGCCATGCCGATCGCCGCGATGCGAGCCAGAAAGGCGTCGCTGACTTCGGGGCGCGGCAAGCGGCCGACCGTGCCTCGCAAGGCAAGGATGCGGGCGTGCTCGGCGGCAAGCCGGGGATCGGCGGCGATGCGACGCTCCACAGCAAGGGCCGCCGCCGCATCGAGCTCGCCATCGACAAGGGCGTGGATCATCAGTCTGATACCTTCGGGATCATTGGGCAGTCCGTCGTCATGGCCGGTCATGGCGCTCTCCCCAGTTCAGATGCCAGCAGGCTACGGGCACGGGCCAGCCTGGACATCACCGTGCCCATCGGCACGTCGAGCATGGCGGCTATCTCACGATAGCTGAGACCGTTGATGTCGCGCAGCACCAGCGTTTCGCGAAACGGCTGCGGCAGGGCAGCGATCGCCGCCTCGAGTGCCGCCGTATCGGCCCTGGCGATCAGGCTCACTTCCGGGCCGTCCTCGTCGGACAGGCTGGTGCCATGGGCGGCGGCCATGTCCTCGAGATCGCCGAGATCGCCGACGGCCATCATGCCGCGCGGTCGGTTGCGCGCCATCCAGGTATAGGAGGTGTTGCGCACGATGGTCAGCAGCCAGGCACGGGCATTGCCGCCGGCATAGCCCGATATGCCGGCATGCGCCTTGATGCAGGCGTCCTGCACGACGTCCTCGGCATCGGCGGCATTGCCGGTCAGCCAGCGGGCAAGCGCCAGCGCGTCGCCGAGATGCGGCAGCACTACCTCGTTGAAGCGCTCTGCCAGGGCTCTCTCGCTCAAAGCAGCACCATGATCCCCTCCGGGATGGACTGGGCGTGCCGCCTCAAGATGCGACAGCGATTTTGCCTTGTCTGCAGGAGCAAAGCCCCCGGAAACGGGCGAAGTCGCCTGCCTTGCTGAAAGTGAATTCATCTGCGTCACCAGTGTCAAGCGCCATGAAAAGGAGGGGCGCCAAGGAGGAGTGACTGATGACGATCATGTTCGCCAGCGCATGACGGCGGCTGACGCCGCAGCCGTGTTCGCTGTGCTCGCGATGATGGGGCATGCCGATCTCCTCAACGCCAGCTTTGGCGTATGTCGAGGAGACTTGTTGAGGAGACGATTTATTCCCGCGTGGGCAAATCCGGCTGTTCACGGTCGCGTGATCAGCCGGTGCTTTGGCATGGTCGGTTTGGCGATCAATCCGGCCAGCGCAAGACGCCCGACGAATCCTTGCGGGCGATTTTCATCGCGTCGGCCGGGCGATCCTTGGCTGTCAGCACGGCGCGCAGCCGTTCGGCGACGACCTCCGCCTCGCCGGGATGGAGGTTGCAGGGGTCGAGGAAAAAGTGGCCGCGCTCGACCTCGTGGTTGCGCACGATGATCGGCGGCGAGCCGGCGGCAAGCGCCGAGGCGAGCCCTGCCGCGGTGAAGCGGCTCTCCGGCGAGACGAAGACTTGCAGCCGGTCGAGTGGATTGGCTGTCGGGTCCGGAATAATGTTGGCGGCGATGCCGGGCAGCCCCTGCAGCGCATCCTTCCACAGATTGAGCGCCGCCTCCTCGCGCCGGCGGATGCCGGCATGGTCGCGCTTCTCCCAGGCTTCGAGCGCCGCCATGGTGCCGGCGATGCTTTCCTTGCCGACCTTCATGGCGCGGGCGACGCCGCGGTTCTGCAGATAGGCTGATCGCACCAGGTCCTTGCGGCCGGTGACGATGCCGCTGGTCGGCCCGCTCAGGAATTTGTGGCCGCTGTAGACGACGACATCGGCGCCGCGCGCCAGGAAACCGCGCAGATCATATTCGGACGCGGCGTCGACGATGACAGGCACACCCTTGGCGTGGCAGATCTCGCAGAATTCCTCCAGCGACAGCATGCCGTACTGCACGGTGTGGTGGGCGACGACATAGAGGCCCGCCGCCGTGCGCTCGTTGATCGCCTCGCGCACGTGATAGTCCTGTGTGACGCTGACCGTGCCGGCGGGCACCACCCTGGCGCCGGCGACGCGGACCGACTGATCGATCGGCGCGCCATAGTTGACGATGTGGCCAAGCTGGATGACGACCTCGCACTTGAGGTCGCCGGTGTCGTCGGGCAGGCGCTCGATGGCAAGCAGGCTGGTTCCCGTCATCGCACCGGCGATCGCCATGGTGATGCCGCTGGCGCAGCAGGCGGTGATGAAGCCGGCCTCGCCGCCGGTGAGGCGCGCGACGACTGTGCTCGCGACACGCTGCAGGTCGTCCATCTCCACCCATTGCGAGGCCATTTCGGTCATGGCGCTGATCGCCTCGGGAACGATGATCGAGGCGCCGAGCGCGGTCATGGTACCGGAGACGTTGATGATCGGCCTCAAGCCCAGCCGTTCGCGGATGGTGGTGTTTGAGCCGGTGTCGGAATAGGTTTTCATGTGAGCTAATCCCGTGGGGTGGCAGGTCAGGCGGCGATCTCGACGACCGCTTCGATTTCAACGGTGATGTTTCCAGGCAGCGAGCCGACGCCGATCGCCGAACGGGCATGGCCGCCGATCTTGTCGAAGACATCGGCGAACAGGTCCGAACAGCCATTGACCACCTTTGGATGGTCGCTGAAGGTCGGCGTCGCGTTGACGAAGCCGAGCAGCTTGACGACGCGCACGATGCGGCCGAGATCGCCGGCGGCGGCATGCATGACGGCAAGCAGATTGAGCCCGGTCAGGCGGGCATGCTGATAGGCCTGCTCGACCGTCACATCCTCCCCCACCTTGCCGGTGCAGAGCGTGCCGTCGGCGCGCAATGGCCCCTGGCCGGAGAGGAAGATCAGCCGGCCGCTTTCGGCGTGCGTGACGAAGTTGGCGATGGGCGTCGGCGGCTCGGGCAGCGTCAGGCCGAGTTCGGCGAGCCTGGTATAAGGCGTCATGGATGAAGGCTCCTTGGGCGGCCTTGGCCGCCTGAGTTTAGAAATGCGAGGCGCGGAAGCGCGCCAGGAAAGTGCGGAGGCGTTCGTTGGTGGTCTCCGCCGCGAGGATCTCCTTCGGCGGTCCGACGGCGCTGACGCCGCCATCGGCCATGAAGACGATGCGGCTCGAAGCGTCGCGGGCGAAGGCCATTTCGTGCGTCACCATCAGCATCGTCATGCCGTCCTCGGCGAGGCTGCGCACCACGGCCAGCACTTCGCCGACCAGTTCGGGATCGAGGGCGGAGGTGATTTCGTCGAGCAGCAGGATCTTCGGTTCCATGGCCACGGCGCGGGCGATGCCGACGCGCTGCTGCTGGCCGCCGGACAGTTCGGCCGGCAGGCTGTCGGCCTTGTGGGCGAGGCCGACGCGGCCGAGCCAGTGTTCGGCGATCGACCGCGCCTCGGCCTCGCTCTTTCCCCGCACCTTGGTCAAGCCCAGCATGATGTTGCCGGCGGCCGTCAGGTGGGGGAACAGGTTGAAGCTCTGGAACACCATGCCGGTCTCGGCGCGCATGGCGGCAAGATCGCGCTCGCTGCGGCGCTGGCGCGTCCCGGCCTCGCGATAGCCGACCTCCTTGCCGTCGATGCGGATCGAGCCGCTGTCGTAGCTTTCGAGGAAGTTGACGCAGCGCAGCAGCGTGGTCTTGCCGCTGCCGGAAGGGCCGATGACGGTCACCACCTCGCCGCGCTTCACCTGAAGGCTGACGGAGCGCAACACCTCGACGGCGCCGAAGGCTTTCGAGACATCGCACACGTCGAGCAGCGCGGGACTGGCGTTCGAGGTTTCGGACATCGTGCTATTCCCGGATGAAGGAGAAACGCCGCTCGAGCCGCCGGCTGGCGAGCGAGAGTGCGTAGTTGACTGCGAAATAGATGAGCGCGCCCAGTATATAGAGCGGCATCGCTTCATAGGTGCGGCCGATGACCTGGTTGATGGCCTGCATCAAATCGGTGATGCCGAGCAGCGACACCAGCGCGCTGCCCTTGACCGCGTCGGTGACGCCATTGATCCAAGGCGGCAGGAAGCGCCTGAAGGCCTGCGGAAAGATGACGTAGGTGAGCCGTTGGCGAAAGGTCAGCCCGATCGCCATCGCGGCTTCGGACTGTCCCTTCGGGATCGAGCCGACCGCGCCCCTGAGATACTCGATGACCTGCGCCGTCTTGAACAGAGTGAGCGCGGAAACCGCGGCCCAGAACGACGGCAGATGCAGCCCGATCGCGGGCAGGCCGTAATAGACGAAGAACATCAGCACCAGGATCGGAATGCCGCGAATGGTGTCGGAGAAGATGCGCACCGCCCAGCGCAGCGGCATTGGTCCATAGACCAGGCCGACACCCAGCAGCACGCCGGCGATGAGCGACAGGACCACGACCAGCAGCGAGACCCACAAGGTCACGGCGAAGCCTGCGGCAAGGAAGGGCAGTGCATAGAGGATCTGGCTCAGCATGTCAGCGCGCCGCCCTGAACCGGCGCTCGACGAGCCGCAGCCCGAAAAGCATGATGTAGCCCGTCACCAGATACATCGCGGTGGTGACGAGGTAGACCTCGACGATGCGGAAGGTGTTGAAGTTGATCCACTGGGCGCCGAAGGTGAGTTCGGGCACCGAGATGACCGAGGCGATCGAGGTGTCCTTGAACAGCGAGATGAAGGTATTGGATAACGCCGGCAGCGTGATGCGCAGCATGGTCGGCAGGCGCACATGCAGCAGCCTTTGCCAGGGCGTGAGGCCGATCGCCTTGCCGGCGTCGAGCTGGCCGCGCGGGATAGCCTCGAGCCCGGAGCGAAATACCTCGACCAGATAGGCGCCGCTATAGACCGACAGGGTCGATACAAACGAGGTTGGTGCGCTGTAGGCCAGGTCGACCACGGTCGGCAGGCCGTAGAAGACGAGATAGACCAGCAGGATCAGGGGCACGTTGCGGATGAATTCGACATAAGCCGCGATCACCGCCCGCACCACGCGTCCGGCCGAGACATACCAGACCGCGAGCACCAGCCCGATGACGACACCGATGGCGATCGAGATCACGGCGAGCTCGAGGCTGAGCAGCAGGCCGCCCCACAGCTTGTCGAAATGCCGCCAGATCAGGTTGAAATTGAGCGTATAGCCCATGCGCCTCTCTCGGTGCCGAGCGATTCAAGGATAGGCTGCGGGGGAAGAACGCTCAAGACGCTCTTCCCCCGGCTGGGTCAGATGACCGGGAAGCCGGGATGGCGTGCCGGCGGTTCCTGGCCGAAATAGTCCTTGAATGCGGCGTCGTAGAGCGCCGTCTCATGGCCGAACATGGCGATGGTGAAGGTCTGGTCGACATAGGTCAGCCAGTCGAGATCGCCTTGCCTGACGGCCGCGCCGTAAAGCATCGAGTACCAGCTCTTGCCGGCATCGAAATACTTGTCAGGGTTGCGCGAGGCGAGCCAGCGCACTGTGGAGAGGTCGACCGCGGCGGCGTCGACGCGCTTGGATTCCAGCGCCTGCAAGACGTTGGCCTGGGTGTCGATCTGCATCACCTGCGCCTGCGGCAAGGCGAAATGCACCGAGCTTTCGGCGTCGACATTCTGCAGGATCGAGATACGCGTGGCGGCGCCGTTCGCCAAGAGCTTGTCGAAGGTCTTGTTTTCGGAGCCGGGCAGGGTCAGCAGCGCGACGCCCTCGACGTAATACGGCCGCGAGAAGTGGATCAACTGCGAGCGCTGCGCCGTCATGGTCATGAACTGGATGGTGATGTCGACCTTGTTGGTCGTCACGTTCGGGATGCGCTGGGCCGGGTCCTGCATGACGAACTCGACCTTGGTCGGATCGTCGAAAAGGCCCTTGGCCAGGATGCGGCCCATGGTGATGTCCATGCCGACCAGTTCGCCGGCATCGTTCTCGAAGTGCCAGGGGGCGTTGGTGCTGCCGGTGCCGACAATAAGCTTGCCGCGGTCAAGCACCGTGCGCAGCAGGCTGTCGGATGCGGCTTGCGCGGCGGCCTTCTGGGCATCGACGGTTGCCAGCACGCCGGCCGTCGCAAGTCCCGCCATTCCCAATTTCAGAAAATCACGTCTTCCGGATGTGTCGTTCACGGCGACCTCCTTTCGTGTTGTGTTCCCCTATGCACAGGCCATACACGCGACAGTGATCGTCAAGGATTGTCTCTTACAAGAGACTCATGTATCCTGTACAAGACAGATACTAACACTAGGAATCGACAATGCAAGATGGCAATGCCTTGGCCGTGTCAGCCGATGAGAAGACGGCGGGCTCCCGTGAAAAGGGCCTCAACCGGGTCCTGGAGATCCTGGAGTTCCTTCATATGACGCAGCGCGCGATCGGCATTGGCGATCTCGCCAAGGGGGTCAATGCGCCGCGTTCGACGACCTACACGCTGGTGCGGTCGCTGGTCGATGCCGGCCTGCTGGAAATGGCCGGCGACGGCAACCGCGTCTATTTCGGCAAGAAGCTCTACCTCTACGGAATGGACTATGTGCGCGGCAACGACCTGTTGCGGCGAGGGCGCCAAGAGGTCGATCATCTGTCGCGCGAGACCGGCGAGACCTCGGAACTGTGCATGCTGCAGAGCGGCCGCTATACGATCGTCCATTCCAGTCCCGGCACCAGGCCGTTCCGCATCAGTTCAGCCACCGGTCTGCAGATACCGCTGCCCTGGACCGCCTCCGGCCGGCTGCTGCTTGCGGGGCTGGATAGGGCGGCGATCGAAGCCATGGTGTCGGACGACGATCTCGTGCTGCCCGACGGCCGCAAGCTGCGGCTCGAAGATTTCATCGCCGATATCGCAAAGGCAGGGGTGACCGGCTATTGCGTCACCTCGGGCCTGGTCGACGCCTATACGAAATGCCTCGCCGTGCCGGTCTTTTCAGCGCCAGGCAAGGTCGAGGCGACGATGTGCCTGGTGGTTCCCATCGATACGTCGGAGGAGCGGACCGCCGATCTCATCGGCTTGTTGCGCGGCCGCGCCGCCGGGCTTTCGATCGGCGGATAGGCGGAAAGTGCCAGCCGGGGTCTCGCGTCTCAGGCGATAATGTCTGGAATGATCTTGTCTTCCAGCTTCATCAGCCGGTCCTTAAGGGCCAGCTTCTTCTTTTTCATGCGCTGGATCTGCAGCGGGTCGCAATTCGTGGCGATCATCGCGTTGATCGCGGCATCGAAATCGGCGTGCTCCTGCTTCAGCCGGGAAAATTCGAGGCGAGTATCGGCCTGTTCCTGATCGGACATTCTCTACCGTCTGCACGTCTGCGGCGCCCAAAACTGGGCCTGATTGGGCGGGGGCGGCAATTTCTGCCACCGGCGCGCAGCCCATATCACATTTCATCTTGTCGTGGAATGCTACCACGCAGCATTCGACATCGCTGCCCGATGGTGGCACACTGTCATCGTGCCGTCACAGATGCGACCTGCGGTGGACGTGCCTTTGACGGCTGCAATCGAGGAAACCATGAAAGGGAGAACCAATCATGTCTCTTGCATCCCATCTTGATGAGTTGCAGCGGAAACACGGCGACATCGAACGCGAAATCGATGACGCGATGAACCACCCATCGGTAGACGACCTCGAGATCGTAAATCTCAAGCGACGCAAGCTGGCACTCAAGGATGCGATTGAGAAACTGAGGGCGCAACCAACCACGCATTGATCCTCACCTGACATAGCCGCTCACCACTGGCGGTCTTCCTTGCCGGCGGCGCCAGCCGCCGGTGCAGTGGTTTTAAATTCAGCGCTTCCACAAGTCGAAGCTAATATTCGTCAGGCCAATTTATGCCCGGCCGCCGTCAGGTCGTGCGCTGTTTCAGGTCCCTAGCCGGCACCAATTGCTGCCAGTGGCGACCTGTCGCCATTGACAAGCCATCTTTGCTCCTCCACCTCATGCCCGGACTTCAGCGCATCGGACCCGGCTTGTGCGTCCAAGCGGACGCACGGGCTTCGGAGAGACGCATAGCGCTCCAGAGAGACGCATGGCGCTCAGAGACAAAAGGCTGCCGGCATGACCGGATATTTTTCCTCTCCCTTCCCCCGCCGCACCTCGGTCGGCGTCGATGTCGGCGGCGTGGTCGTCGGCGGCGGCGCACCTGTCGTCGTGCAGTCGATGACCAATACCGACACCGCCGATATCGACCAGACGGTCGCGCAAGTCGCGGCGCTGCACCGCGCCGGGTCCGAGATCGTGCGCATCACCGTCGACCGCGACGAGAGTGCCGCCGCCGTGCCGCGCATCCATGAGCGACTGTTGCGGCTCGGCATCGATGTGCCGCTGGTCGGCGACTTCCACTATATCGGCCACAAGCTGCTGGCCGACCATCCGGCCTGCGCCGAGGCGCTGGCCAAGTACCGCATCAATCCCGGCAATGTCGGTTTCAAGGACAAGAAGGACCGGCAGTTCACCGACATCGTCGAGATGGCGATCAAGCACGACAAGCCGGTACGCATCGGCGTCAACTGGGGCTCGCTCGACCAGGAGTTGTTGACCCGGCTGATGGACGACAACCAGGACAAGGGTTTCCCCCTGACGGCGCAGGAAGTGACGCGCGAGGCGATCGTGCAGTCGGCGATCCTGTCGGCCGAGATGGCCGAAGAGATTGGCCTCAGCCGCGAAAAAATCATCCTGTCGGCCAAGGTCAGTGGCGTGCAGGACCTGATCGCCGTCTACACCGAACTCGCCACCCGCTCCAACCACGCGCTGCATCTCGGCCTCACCGAAGCCGGCATGGGTTCCAAAGGCATCGTTGCCTCTTCCGCCGCCATGGGCATCCTCCTGCAGCAAGGCATCGGCGACACCATCCGCATCTCGCTGACGCCGGAGCCCAATGGCGACCGCACCCGCGAAGTGCAGGTGTCGCAGGAACTGCTGCAGACCATGGGCTTCCGGCAGTTCGTGCCGATCGTCGCGGCCTGCCCCGGCTGCGGCCGCACCACCTCCACCGTGTTTCAGGAACTGGCTCAAAACATCCAGGCGGACCTGCGCAAGAACATGCCGGTGTGGCGTGAGAAATATCCGGGCGTCGAGAACCTCAAGGTCGCGGTGATGGGCTGCATCGTCAACGGCCCGGGGGAATCCAAGCATGCCGATATCGGCATTTCGCTGCCCGGCACCGGCGAGACGCCGACCGCGCCGGTCTTCGTCGACGGCAAGAAGGCGGCGACGCTGCGCGGGCCGTCGATCGCGGCGGATTTCGAGAAAATGGTCGCCGATTATATCGAACAGAGGTTCGGTCAGGGCGGCAAGGCCGCGGCAGAGTAGGTCAAATGCGGCGTTTCCCCTGGGCGACGCTGATTTTCCTGTGTGGCATGGCCTTGTCGACGCTTGCCGAGGCCGATCCGCCGCAATCGGCCAAGCAGCGGCTGATCGACAAGGTCTGCAACCTGATCCAGGCGCATGCCGACCAGAACGGTCTGCCCCGAGACTTTTTCGCCCGCCTTATCTGGAAGGAAAGCCGTTTCGATCCCAATGCCGTGAGCCCCGTGGGCGCCGAAGGCATCGCCCAGTTCATGCCGGGCACCGCCAAGATGCGGGGGTTGGAAAATTCCTTCGACATCAACCAGGCGATCCCCGCGTCGGCCAGGTATCTCGCCGAAATGAAGACCAGCTATGGCAATCTCGGCCTAGCGGCGGCCGCCTACAACGCCGGCGAGAGCCGGGTGTCGCGCTGGCTGAACTCCGGCGGCTTCCTGCCGATGGAGACGGAAAGCTATGTGTTCGACGTGATGGGCGAGCCGGTCGACAAGTTCGCCGACCGCGCCTATGCCGGAAAAGTCGAGCCACTCGATGCCAAGCTGGATTTCGCGGTCGCCTGCCGCAAGCTGCCGGTGATCATGTCGAAGACCGTGGCGATGGCCTCGATCAACATCAAGCCATGGGGCATCCAGGTGGCGGGTAATTTCCGCCGCAGCGCCGCGATCAGCCAATGGCTCAGGGTGCGGGGCCGTTTTCCGGCCCTGCTTGCTGGGCATGATCCGGTGGTGAGTCGGGTGCGCACGCCGATCGGCCGGCGCGGCATCTACGCCGTCAGGATCGGGATCGACGACCGCGCCGCCGCCAATGTCATCTGCCAGAAACTGCAAAGCGTCGGTGGCGCATGCGTGGTGGTGCGAAACCGGTAAGGGCCTGAAGACGGCGCCCGTCGCATCCAGCAACGATTTCAGCTATAGCGGCGGCCACCATCTTCCCCTGGGCAGCAGCCCTGTCATGCGCGAGCGCCCATGTTCGACGGATATATCATCTGCGGCACGCCCAGAACCGGCAGCACCCTGCTGTGCAAGCTGCTGGCGGCCACCGGAACGACCGCCGATCCCCACTCATTCTACCGGCGGCAGGATGTGTCGGAGTGGGCCGAGGACTGGGGACTGCCCGCTCGCGACACGATAAGGGTGGCACTGAAATCTTCGGCTTGCGCCTGATGCGGGAAAATCTGGATCCTCGACCGGATTTTTCCGGGGCTTGCGTCGGACAAAGCGCGTTTCGAGAAGGCTTTTGGCCGTGTCCTTTACATACACCTGTCGCGCGAAAACAAGCTCGCGCAGGCCGTCTCCCTGATCAAGGCACAGCAAACCGGTCTTTGGCATATCGCCCCCGACGGAACCGAAATCGAAAGGGTGGGGCCTGCCAGGGAACCTCACTATGATTTCGAGCGCATCAAGGGCGAGGTCGACGAGCTGGAAGCCTATGATACGGCCTGGAACACCTGGTTCGCGGTGCAAGGCATATCGCCTCTGCGGGCTCGCTATGAGCGCCTTTCCGCCGATCCGGTCGCGACATTGATAGACATCTGCAAAGCTCTCGGCGTTCAGGCACCTGACGCCCAGGCGGTTCGGCCAGGCGTCGCAAAGCTCGCCGGTGAGACAAGCCTCGAGTGGATGCGCCGCTATCGTCTGGACGAGGCCGGCTGAGATATGGCTGGGTGCGCCTCGCAAGGCCGCAAGGCCGCCTACGGCTTGGATTGTGCCTGTCGCGCATGCCAAACATTTGGGCTATAGGCGGCGGCATGACCGATCCGATCTACAATGACCCCGACTTCGTTCAGTTCTACGACATCGAGAATCAGGATGGCCGCCTCGATTTTGACCATTGTATCCGTCTTGCCCGGGATGGCGACACGGTCCTCGATCTTGGTTGTGGCACCGGTCAACTGGCCGCCGAAATGGCCGAAAGGTGCAGCGTCACCGCTGTCGATCCCGCATCGGTGATGCTCGACGTCGCGCGCCGCAGGAACGGCGGTGACGAGGTCGACTGGGTCGTTGCCGACGCGCGAACGGTGCGGCTTGGAAGACGGTTCGATCTGGTGCTGCTGACCGGTCATGTGTTCCAGGTTTTCCTGACAGAAGAGGATCAGCGGGCGGTGCTGCGCACCATCGCCGAACATCTGGCTCCCGGCGGGCGCTTCATCCTCGACACGCGAAATCCTGCTGGGGAGGCGTGGCTGGAATGGACGCCACAGCGCTCCGAAAGGATGGTGGAGCATCCCAGCCTTGGCACCGTTAGGGCCTGGTACGATGCCTACTGCGATGCCGACACCGGGGTGGTCACCTATTCGACCTTTTATGAAATGCCAGGCGGCGGACCGGTTCTGTGTGCTGAATCGAAGATCGCGTTTCCGAAGAGGGAAGATCTTGCCGGAATGATGGACGCGACCGGCCTGCAGGTGGAGCAATGGCTCGGCGATTGGCAGGGCGAACCCTATGCGGACACCTCTGCGGAAATCATCCCGATAGGTCGGCTGCGCTGATCCAGCGGCACGACTGGATGTATCTCACGCCGTCTTGGCCACCACCGTCTCGCTGAGCCAGGTGCCGATCTTGGCGCCGAGGCGATCGGGCGAAACGGGCTTGGGCAGATAGTCGTCCATGCCGGCCTCGATGCACTTGTCGCGGTCGCCCTTCAGCGCATGCGCGGTGACGCCGATGATCGGGATGTGGCCGCCCGACGCCGCCTCGATCGCCCGGATGGCGCGTGTCGCCTCGTAGCCGTTCATTTCCGGCATCGACACGTCCATCAGAACCAGTCTCGGATGCAGCGACCGGTACATCTCGACCGCGGTGCGGCCATTGCCGGCGATACGGTAGCTCAGGCCGAGCCCATTGAGGATCTGGCCGAACACCATCTGGTTCACGTCATTGTCCTCGGCGATGAGGATGTCGATCGGGCTGTTCGGCGCGGCATTCAAGTCTGGCACCGGAGCGGCTGGTACGGCGGGGCCCCGGATAACCGTGAAGGCCGGCGGAGTCGCCTGAGGCTTCGGTTGGACCGGCTCGCGAACGAACCGCGCCTTGCCGACCTGCGAGCGCGCTTTCTGGATGACCGAGATGACCGTGCCGAGCAGGACCGCCGACCGCGCCGGCTTGGTCAGATGCGCCGCAATGCCGAAATCAATGATCATCTTGCCGAAATCGACCTGGTCGACCGAGGTCAGGATAACGACCGGAATGGTGGACAGCCGGCTGTCGGCGGCGATGGCCCGGGCGACATCGGCGCCGTTCATGCCAGGCATCTGATAGTCGAGGATGATGCAATCGACGCTGGCGCCGAGTTGGCAGGCGCGATCGAGGAAGGCGAGGCCCACCGCGCCGCTTTCGGCGGCGGCGCAGTCGAAGCTCCAGCTTCTGAGCTGTTCGAGCAGGATCTCGCGGTTGACCGGATTGTCATCGATGACCAGCACGCGCGCGCCGGTGACGTCCACCGGCACGATCGCGTCGCGCGCCTCGGCACGATGGACCGGCAGCGGCACGGCGAACCAGAAAACGGAGCCGCGGCCGATCTCGCTTTCGACGCCGATCTTGCCAGCCATCAGGTCGACGAGACGGGCGGCGATGGCAAGTCCGAGGCCGGTGCCCTCGTGACGGCGAGTCGAGGAACCATCGACCTGCGCGAACTTCTCGAACACGTTCTGCAATTTCTCGGCCGGGATGCCGATGCCGGTGTCTTCGACGCGCAGCTTGAGCTGGACGACGTCGTTGACGGTTTCGCCGCCGACATCGATCAGTACATGGCCCTTCTCGGTGAATTTAACCGCATTGCCGACCAGGTTGGTGACGATTTGCCGAAAGCGGCCGGCATCGCCGACGACATAGGCCGGCAGCCTGGGGTCGACGCGCACGATGAGTTCCAGGTTCTTCTCGGCGACACGCGCCGAGACAAGCGTCGCCACATCCTCCACCGCTTCCGAAAGGCGGAAAGGAGCAGGGTCGAGCGTCAGCTGCCCGGCATTGATCTTCGAAAAATCGAGAATGTCGTTGATGATGGTAAGCAGCGCGTTGCCCGATTTGACGATGACGTCGGTGAAGGTCTTCTGGCGCGGGTTCAGCTCGGTCTTGGCCAGCAACTCGGCCATGCCGAGCACGCCGTTCATCGGCGTGCGGATCTCGTGGCTCATATTGGCCAGAAATTCCGACTTGGCGCGGTCGGCGGCCTCTGCCTTGAACAAGGATTCGGCCGACTGGGCAAAAGCGCGGCGGATCGCCTGCTCCATCGGCCGGAAGATCCACAAAGCGACGATGGCCAGGACGGCGAACAACAGGCCGCTCGCCCACAAAAGCAGCCGGTCGCTGGAGGCGTCCGCCAGATGGCGTTCGTCGTCCATGGCGGTGCGGACACGCACCAGCATGGGCTGAACGAACAGGTCGTTCTGGTTGCGGATTTCGCGAGAGCTCCATTCGTCGGTCTTTTGCGCCACCGACATCAGGTTGAAGTTGCGAACCATGTCACGCGGCGACCAGAACAGATCGCCATTGACTGAAGCGGCCGCGAGCTCATCGACGGTCTTGGCCGACAGGCGCGGACGTATCGCGGCCAGTTGTGCGGTCAGCGTCTCGATCTCGCCGGTCAGACGTTCGGAATGGTCGCGCGCCGAAGCCGTCAGCGCATCGCGCGTCTCGATCCGCCAGGCGGAACCGGTTGTCTCGGCGAAGCTGGTGGCGTTGCGCAGGTCGCGGGTGAAAACGACGAGGTTGCTGCTCAGCGCATCGATTTCATGGCGCAAGGAATTGACGCGATTGAGCGCACCCATGATGGCGGCTGAAGCCAGCGCGAAAACCAACAATCCTGAGAGATAACGTATCCGGACGGACCGGATGAAGGAAGAATATTCCGGCATGCGCAACCCCAACACATACGCATTCTAAGAATTGGGATTACGCTTCATTTACATTAAGATTTCGTTGGCACAACCACAGGTGCAATGCGCGACCCGATAGGGGCCCGCAGTCAGCTGTCGCGGGTTGCAACGAAGGTCGCGGCGGCCTTCAGCAGGGCCGCCTTTTCGCCATAGGGTTCGAGCAGCGCGTGCCCCTGGCCGACGAGGCCGTCGAGCTGCTTGCGTGCCCAATCCGCGCCGTGCAAGCCAACAAGCGTACCCTTGCCCGCGGCGGCATCCTTGCCGGTCGCCTTGCCCATCTGCCTGGCGTCGGCCGTCAAGTCCAGCAGGTCGTCGGCGAGCTGGAAGGCAAGGCCGATCGCCGACCCGAACTCGGCCAGCCGTTCGCGGTCATCCGACTGTGCGCCGGCCAGGATTGCACCCGCCTCGCAGGCGAAGCGGATCAACGCGCCGGTCTTCATCGCCTGCAGCCGGATGATGCCGGCCTCGTCCGGTCGCACCTGCTCGGCTTCGAGATCGAGCTTCTGGCCGCCGACCATGCCGCCGGCCCCGGCGGCGCGGGCAAGCGCCAGCACAAGGGCTGCGCGCCGCTCGGCCGGCAGCGCGGTCGCTTCGGCGGCGAGGATATCGAAGGCGAGCGTCAGCAGTGCGTCGCCGGCCAGGATGGCGGTGGCCTGGTCAAAAGCCTTGTGCACGGTCGGCTGGCCGCGGCGCAGGTCATCGTCATCCATCGCCGGCAGGTCGTCATGAATCAGCGAATAGCAATGCACGCATTCGAGTGCCGCCGCGACGCGCAGCGCCGCCTCGCCATCGGCGGAGAACAGGCCCGCACTCTCCATGACCAGGAAGGGGCGCAGGCGCTTGCCGCCGTTCAGCACGCCATGGCGCATCGCCGCCATCAGGCGATCGGGCCGCGCGATCTCGCCCGATAGCGGGCGATCGTCGAGCAACCGACGCAGCATCACCTCGACGGCGGCCGCGCGCCTGATGAGCGCCATTTCGAACGCCATTTCGTCCTCATTCGTCATGGCCGGGACCGGTAGCCGACACTCAGACGTTGCGCAAGAAGGCAAGCGCCATTATGCCGGAGCAAGGAGAAGTACGGGTTGGGCGGCTTGGCGGAACCGATCGTCGATCATGATACCGAAAAGCTGGACATGGCGACGAGATCGCGAGGCGTGAACCGCCGCAGTCTCAGGCGCTGGGTCCGGCGTGGCATCGTCGTGGCCGCCGCGCTGGCGCTTATCCCGGTGGTGCTGACCTTTCTCTACCTGCCGTCCTTCGTGCATCCGGTATCGACGCTGATGCTGAAGGACCTTGCTACCTTCTCCGGCTACGACCGGCGCTGGGTTTCCATTGATGACGTGGCGCCCGTGCTCGCCCATTCGGTCATCATGTCGGAGGACGGGCAGTTCTGCTTCCACCGCGGCGTCGATCTCGGCGAGCTCAGGGGCGTCGTCGACGATGCGCTGGCCGGCGAGGCGACGCGCGGCGCCTCGACCATCACCATGCAGACGGTGAAGAACCTCTTCCTCTGGTCGCGGCCGCTGGGCAGCGTACGCAAGATCGTCGAACTGCCGCTGGCCGTCTATTTCGACGCGGTGATGTCGAAACGGCGCATCATGGAGATCTATCTCAACATCGCCGAATGGGGGCCGGGCATCTACGGCATCGAGGCGGCGGCGCAGCACCATTTCGGCATTTCCGCAAAGCAGTTGTCGCGCCGGCAGGCCGCGTTGCTCGCCGTCACGCTGCCCAATCCGATCGCCCGCAATCCGGCAAAACCCGGGCCGGGCCTCAGACGGCTCGCCAACCTGATCGAGCGGCGCGCCGGCCGCTCGGGCGCTTATGTCGGCTGTCTCGACTAGCCGGTACAAAAAAGATTCACTGCAGTGCTGGCCAAAACGGTGTCAGGCGTGTATAGGCACCCGACTTTCTCAGATTTAGGCCCCGACATGGCCCTTTCACGAGGGCGGGCGGGGCTTTTGACCATGTAGTGGAGCATATCCATGGCCGTTCCGAAACGCAAAACCTCTCCGTCCAAGCGCGGCATGCGCCGCTCGGCCGACGCCCTCAAGGCCCCGACCTATGTCGAGGACAAGAATTCCGGCGAAATGCGCCGCCCGCACCACATCGACCTGAAGACCGGCATGTATCGCGGTCGCCAGGTGCTGACGCCCAAGGAAAGCTGAGCCCAGCTTTTCCGAAGGTTAGAGTTGCAAAAGACCGGCCTCTGGCCGGTTTTTTTACGTTGATTCGCCGTCCGCGCCGGCTACTTCAAGCGCTGAGCTTTCGTCTCTCGTTTTTCCATGTCGGCCGGGCAACCGGCTGACGTGGTTGTTGCATCCGGTCTTCGACCGTGTTTGCGGCCGCGCACGAAAAATCTTGACGCCGTGCCTGCGGCGCATTCTACAGAAGGTGCCCCCATATGGAGACGCCAGATGTTCGGTGCCGTCCCGCTTTTGATCGTGCCTTTCGTGCTCTACAATCTCGGCCTGCTCGGTATATTCGGCGGCGGCGACGATCCGTGGGCGAGCGAGATATTCTCGTTCCGCATGATGTCGGGCGGCGTGTTCTCGATGACGCTCGGCGACCTGATCGTGCTGATCGGGCTGATCTTCCTGTTCCTCGAAATGGTGAAGTCGGCGCGCACGACCACGGCGTCGATCATGGACCATCTCCTGTCGACGCTTGTCTTCGTCGCTTTCCTGGTTGAGTTCCTGCTGGTGAAGGGTGCGGCGCACTCCATCTTCTTCACGCTGATGATCATCGCGCTGTTCGACGTGATGGCCGGTTTCGCGGTGTCGATGCGGTCGGCCAGCCGCGACATCAATTTGAATTGAGCCTCAGCCCGGATCGGCGGTGAAGCCGGCGGCTTCGATGCCGGCAATCGCGGCCGCCTCGTCATTGTCCGACGTATCGCCGGAAATGCCGACGGCGCCAATGATGGCGCCGGCCTTGTCGCGGATCAGCACGCCGCCGACGACCGGCAGCACGCGTCCCCCCGACACGTCGGAAATGCCGGCAACCAGATGCGGCCGCTCCTTGGCGAAGGCCTCGACCTTGCGCGAGCCCATGCCGATCGCCAGCGCGCCATAGGCCTTGCCGGCCGACATTTGCGGGCGCAGGAACGAAGCGCCGTCCTGGCGTTGGAAAGCGACAAGGTGCCCGCCGGCGTCGAGCACCGAGACGCCGAGCGGCTTGAGCTTGAGATCGGTGCCCCTGGCGAAGGCGGCATTGATGATCTCGACGGCTTTTTCGAGCGACAGCGCGGTCATGGCAATCTCCTGTTGAACAGCCCGATCATCGGCGGCCAGCCGGGCGAGGCAATCCCGGTTTTAGTTGAAATTGCTTCCCGTGAAGCAGCGGGATGAAGGCACACCTGTCCGATGGCGTCACGACCGCTCGATTCAAGGCGAGGAATCGGCGGAGACGCGGGAGCGTTACTTTTTCTTGGCGCGGGCCGGCTTCTTGGCGGGGGCGGCAGGCGTGTTGGCCAGATCTTCGGCTTCCTTGGCGAGCCGCAGCGCCCGCAACTTGTCGGTCTTGGCCTTGCGGGCGTCGCTCTCGGCGACATACTCGGCCATGGCCTTCTGACGGACCGTCGCCGCCTCTTCCTGCTTCTTGAAGCGCAGATCGGCACGCGCGCGGGCAGTATCCCTAGAGTTCTCAACCAAGAGTCTATCCAATCCCGTCACGTGTGATTTCCGTCCCTTGTAGCAGAGCCGGCCTCTCAACGGGGAAAATAGTTGGTCAGGCGACCGGGCCGGCGCTGCGGGCCTTTCCGGCGACGACCGCTTCATAGGCGGCCTGCAGCGTCGCGCGTACAGAAGGGCCGGGCGCCGTATCGAGGGGGGTGCCGAGGTGCTCATGGCGCAACTCGGCCATGAATTTCTCCCACATCGGCGGTCCGCCCTTTTCCAGGAGTTCGGCGCGGATCGAAAGTTCCTCGCTGGTCGGCAGCCAGACGCGGCCCCAGGCGCCAAGATGGGCCAGGATGGGCACAAGCGTGATGGCCATCTCGGTCAGGCTGTAGATCGCCTTCTGCTTGTGCGAAGGATCGTCCGCCTTGGTCAGCATGCCGAGTTCCATCAGCCGCTTCAACCGGTCGGCGAGGATGTTGGAGGCAATGCCTTCCATCGACCCGTTGAGCAGTTCACGAAAATGGCGCCTGCCGCCGAAAATCATGTCGCGCAGGATGATCAGGCTCCAGCGGTCGCCGAACACCTCGAGCGAGAGGTTGATCGGGCAGCCGGACCGGCGATCGAGGGTCATTCGATTTTTCTCCAGAAAACCGGTTGCATTATCGTATCGGTCTTAGTATCGTGCAACCGATTGCAAAATGCAAGCAGAAGAGACCATCCCGAGATCGTATCCGAAACCTTTGGCGATCCGGCGGATCCGGCGCTGCTGCTGATCATGGGCGCGATGGCCTCGATGCTTTGGTGGCCGGAGGCCATCGTCGCGCACGTCCGATCCAGTTGAGACTTCGCGGGTGAGCCTTGACGAGCGAGGCTTGCCGCAATAGTTAAGTGAATGCTTCAGTGTTTCCGCAAAAACAGACGAGAACAAGAATGTCCCTGATCCTGCATTTCCATCCGCTGGCTTCCTTCTGCTGGAAGCCGCTGATCGCGCTCTACGAGAACGACACGGCTTTCGAGCCGGTCATCGTCGACCTTGGCGACGAGCAATCGCGAGCGGCCTTCCTGAAGATTTCGCCGACCGGCAAGATGCCGGCGCTGCGCGACGATAGGCGCGACCGCACGGTGCTGGAATCGACCATCGTCGTGGAATATCTGGCCGCGCACTATCCGGGACCGGTCGACCTCGTTCCCGCCGACGTCGACCTGGCGCTGGCGGTCCGCCAGGCCGACCGCTTCTATGATTTCTATATGCAGGAACCGATGCAAAAGATCGTCGGTGACAGGTTGCGGCCGCAGGGCGAGACCGATCCATTCGGTGTCGAGCAGGCGCGTGGCCAGTTGCGCAATTCCTACGCCATCATCGAACGGGAGATGCAGTCGAGAGAATGGGCTGTGGGCGATGCCTTCACCATGGCCGATTGCGCGGCGTCTCCGGCACTCTTCTACGCCAACAAGGTCGAGCCGTTCGGCGACAACTATCCCGCCGTGAAGCGCTATCACGACCGCTTGCTGCAGCGCGCCGCCTTCATCAGGGTGATCGAGGAGGCGCAGCCCTATTTCAAGTTCTTCCCCTACAACAACGGCTGATCGCGATGTTGCACGATCCGGCCCAGCTCGACCTGATGTTCCAGGCGCTAGCAGATCCGGCGCGACGGCAGATGGTCGACCGGTTGTCACGCGGCCCCGCCTCGGTGAGCCAATTGGCCGAGCCGCTGGCGATGTCGCTGTCGGCGGTCGTCCAGCACCTCAACCTCCTTGAGGCGAGCGGCCTCGTGCGCACGCAGAAGGTCGGGCGGGTGCGCACCTGCCAGATCGATCCGAAGGCGCTGCGAGCGGCCGAGCACTGGATCAATGAGAGGCGCCTGTCATGGGAGCGCCGGCTGGATCGGCTCGGCGATTTCCTGGCCGAGAGCTAGAGAGGAATATGTCATGTCGAAGATCGAGGAAGGTTTCATGACTGAACGATCCGTTGTCCATTCCACCTTTGTCGTCGAGCGGAGTTATCCGGTGGCACCGGCGAAAGTCTTCTCCGCGTTCAGCAGCCCGGATGCCAAGCGGCGCTGGTTTGTCGATCCCCATGACCCGGCGCCAAGCCGGCACGAGATGGACTTCCGCGTCGGCGGCAAGGAGGTCAATGCCGGCTGCCCGAGCGATGGGCAGATGCATTTCTTCAACGCGGTCTATCAGGACATCGTGCCGGACCAGCGCATCGTCTATAGCTACGAGTTGCTGTTCGGCGAAACCCGTGTCTCGGTGTCGCTGGCGACGATCGAATTTGTGGCGGAAAGCGGCGGCACGCGGCTTGTGATGACGGAGCAGGGGGCCTTCTTCGATGGCCACGACACCCCGGCCACGCGCGAGCATGGAACGGGCGAACTGCTAGACGCGCTCGACGCTTTCGTGAATTCGCAGTCCTGAACCAGCAGGTCGGGTGCGGCGTCGAGAACTGATCAGGCTTCCCAGAATTGATCGAGCCAGATGTTAAGTCTCAGGAAGCCGGCATTGCTCACCGTATAGACACGCCGCGTGCCTTCAGGTTTGGCATTGACCAGTCCGGCGTCGAGCAACACTTTCAGATGCTGTGATACGGCCGGGCGGGAGACTGGCAGCCCGGCCGCCAATTCGTTGACGGTCTTCGGACCGCGTCGAAGTTCTTCCAGAAGATGGCGCCGGTTGGGGTCGGCGATCGCCATGAAGGCGTCGGAAAACATCATGCTTCATTTGTGAGGCAAAGTTTTTCAAATCTCAACTGTTTGCTTCTGCTTTTCTTCTCGGATCGAGCCGCAATGCTTCCGGGGTCACCGAGCGGTCGGCCGGCTGCGTCTTGAAGGCATCGCGGTCTTCGATCGGCACCGGCGCGCGACGGCTGATGCGCAGCAGCGTGTAACCAGCCAGCGACAGGTGCGCGAAGGCGGTCGCCAGGAACAAGCCCTCCGGGCGCATCCAGCCCATCAGCGCCGCCGCCAGCAGTGGCCCGATCATGGTGCCGAAGCCGTATAGCAACAGCAGCCCACCCGATACCTTGACGAAATCCTCGGAGCGCGCGTGGTCGTTGGCATGCGCCACGGCGATCGAATAGAGCGTGTAGGCGAAGGCGCCATAAGCAGCGGTGAAGATGATGACGAAGATGCCAGAGCGCGGTTCGAACAGGAAGATCATGAGCGCGAATAGCGCGGCGCCGAATGCGGCGCCGGCCAGCACGAAACGTCGGTCGGTCTTGTCGGAGAGGCGCCCGGCCGGAAGCTGCATGGCGGCACCGGCAACGACCACAAGGCTCATCATCAAGGCGATCTCGGCAGTCGGGATGCCGATGCGGGCACCGTAGACCGCGCCTAGCGTGCCCCAGGCGCCGTTGGCGATGCCGATCAGCACGCAGGCGATCGCCGACACGGGTGAGTTGGCATAGAGCCCCTTGACGTCGAGTTTGACGTCCTGCAGCGGCTTGGGGTGGGACGCCGTCGACACAGCGGTCGGGATCAGCGAGAGGCAGAACAGGATGCCGGTGATCATGAACAGCGAGGCCGATTTCACGTCGCCGCCGGCGACGATCATCTGTCCTCCCATGATCGATGCATAGGTGACCATCATGTAGAGGCCGAAGACGGTGCCGCGGTTCTCGTTGGTGGCCTTCTCATTCAGCCAGCTCTCGATGACCATGAAGGCGCCGGCCATGGTGAAGCCGGTGAAGGCACGCAGCAGGATCCAGACATATTCGTCGATGACCAGGCCGGTGAGCAGCGCCACGATGGCACCCGACGCTGCAAAGGCACCGAACGCGCGCACATGTCCGGCTCGGCGCACGATGCGCGGTGCAAAGAAACAGCCGGTGACGAAGCCGCCGGCCCAGGCCGTGCCCATCAGACCGAGCGAAGCGGTCGAGAACCCTTCCACCTGGCCGCGCAGGGGCAACAGCAGCCCGTGCAGTCCCGATGCCGCCAGAAGGAAGGCGGTGCCGCGAAGCAGGGAAAGGATCGGTCTGTAGGCTGCGAGCATTTTTTGATCCGGCTGAGGACTGGGAGGGACGCAGGTTTGAAGACAGTCGCATTCGGTCTTTTCGGCGGCGGACGGTTACCGCAGCGAATTATCTGCGGCGGAACAAAGCCTCGGCGGCCGACTTGGTATTGTCCTTGGTCTTGAGTTCGGCTTCCAGCCTGGCGATCTCGTCGCGCAGGATGCCGATGCGCTCGGACAGTTCACCGACGGAAAGCAGCGACAGGTCCTGCCCGATCTCGTGCGGGCGCGCCTTCTTCTTGGGTTCGTCGTCGAAGATCGCCATCGTTGCTCCTCCTCCGCCAGACCAGATTGGCCATTTGCCTGATTTGCCAATGAGCATACATAGGGCAGGGGCGTCGATGCAAACAGCCGGTAAGAGTGCGGCGATGAAAGACGGGAAACTTCATGGCGAGCGGACAGAAAATTCCGGCACGGATGACGGCGATCGCGATCTCGGAGCCGGGCGGCCCCCGGGTGCTGAAGCCGGAAACGCGCGATGTGCCGCTGCCCGGCCCCGGCGAAATCCTGATCAAGGTCCATGCCGCCGGCGTCAACCGGCCGGACGTCCAGCAGCGCAAGGGCGCCTATCCGCCGCCGCCCGGCGCATCGGACCTGCCGGGTCTCGAAGCGTCGGGTGAGGTGGCGGCGCTTGGCGACGAGATATCGCGCTGGCGCATCGGCGACCGGGTCTGCGCGCTCACGCCCGGCGGCGCCTATGCCGAGTATGTCAAGGTGCATGCGGGCAGTGTGCTGCCGCTGCCGGCGGGCTTCACCCACACGGAAGCGGCGGCGGTGCCGGAGAACTATTTCACCATCTGGCACAATGTCTTCGAGCGCGGCGGACTGAAAAAGGGTGAGACGCTGCTCGTCCATGGCGGCTCGTCAGGCATCGGCACCACGGCGATCCAGCTCGCCTCGGCCTTCGGCGCCTATGTCATCACCACTGCCGGATCCCAGGAGAAATGCGACGCCTGCTTGAAGCTGGGCGCCGACCACGCGATCAACTACCGCGAGCAGGATTTCGTCGCCGCGGTCAAAGAGGCGACCGAAGGCCGGGGCGCCGACGTCATCCTCGATATGGTCGGCGGGGATTATGTCCAGCGAAACTACGAGGCCGCCGCCATCGAGGGCCGCATCGTGCAGATCGCCGTGCAGGCAGGTGCTGTGGCGACCGCCGACTTTTCCAAGATCATGGTCAAGCGGCTGACCCATACGGGTTCGACGCTGCGGCCGCGTACCGTCGAGTTCAAGGCCGCGATCGCGGCGGCGCTCGAGGCGCAAGTGTGGCCCCTGCTGGGCACGCGCAAGGTCGCTCCGGTCATGGACATGATCTACCCGCTCACCGATGCCTGGAGGGCGCATGAGCGAATGGAGGAGGGTGAGCACATCGGCAAGATCGTGCTCGACGTCGGCTAGGCCAACATCCCCTGAATGGGGCCGCTGCCTACAAGGTGAACAGGAGCTTAATGGTGCAATGCAGCATTTGCATCATTGCTATGCAAAATCAGCCATTCAAGTCCTCATCGATGATCACTATTTGAGCATCATCGAAACGAACCCAATTCAGGAGGACTACCATGAACCCGATCCGCGCTTTCCGTAACTGGCGCATGTACAACGAGACCGTTCGCGAACTGAACCGCCTCAACGCACGCCAGCTCAGCGACCTCGGCATCAACCGCGGCGACATCGAACGGATCGCCCGTCAGGCGATCTGATTGCAAGCGCGACCCGCCGCAAGGCAGGGTCGCAATGCAGAGCCGCTGCGGACGCCTGTCGTCGCCGGTTCCGAACCCGCTGGACCCTGTCCGGCGGGTTTTGTCTTTTGGGGGCAGAATAATGGCAGAGGCAATCGTGCCGTCCCTATCGGTCGCCCAGGGCTGCGAATCCAGGTTAACGGGGAAGTTGACCGAGGATTGAGGCGAGGTAGTCGGGGCTCCATCCGGCCTT
>NZ_JAIUGQ010000057.1:0-28410 GCF_020164715.1 Mesorhizobium sp. ESP7-2 | reverse complement strand
GCTCCAGCATGAAGGTTGAATCAGAACCGCAGTGATTTGGGAATCCCACGACTCCCATAAATCTCATCCCGCTCTAGCGGCCGCCGCCGCTTCCAGTTCCTTTTTTAGGCGCGCGGTCAATTTCCGAGGGACAGAATGCGATCTTCGCAATTATTGGGCCTCGCAAATTAATACTACAGTTGCGGATATTCGCGTCGTTTGTAATGGCAGATGGTGGCGGTCAGTTGATGTCGTCGTCGCCATAGCGACCATGCGATGATGAAGGGCTTTTGTGTCGGAGGGAAGATGAGTATCCGGGCGAGGAGATAGCGGATCTCGGGGACGCTCGGGACGAGTGCCGCCATTCGGATCAGGCGTCGATTGGTTCCTTTGGACTCGTTTCGTTCGGTTTGCTCCATGCGCTGCGGCGCAAATCAGCCGATAACTTGGAAAGGAACGCCAGGGCGGCCATGCACAGGCTCATGTGACGATGCCATCCGTGCCAGGACCGAGCCTCGCAATGATCAAGTCCGAGATCATCCATAGCGCGCTCGAAGCACTCCTCGATCGCCCAGCGCAGACCGGCCACCGCCGCCAATTCAGCCAGGGAGGATGCGGGCGGGGCGAGGACCAGGTAGTAGGCCTTGTCCGCCGATTTCGATCGTTTACGGCGCACAAGCAGCCAATGCTCAAGCCCCCCTTGCGCCGTCCACGTGCGGCGGATGCGGGCCCAGTCGTAGAGCCGGGGGCCTTTGGCGCCTTCACCCGCCACATGACGGACCCAGTCCTCAGGTGCGAGTTCGCTCGAGCTTCAGTTCCGTTTCCTGCATGATGCTCTCAACGTCGCGTCACGGCAATCAAAGCGGCCCACCGCATGGTGCGTCATCAGACTGTCACAAACAACTGCCCGGCTTGGCTGGCTGAAGCGCTTTCTGGCGAAGGCAGTTCCCACGCGTATGAGACAGCCGGCCACCGGAACGCGCGCTGGCAACGCGAATTTAGTTTCAGCTAATAAGACCGCTCTGCTAACCTTGCTAGCGGAGGGTAAGGATGGAGTGTTTCCCAATGGATGCAACCGAGTTGCAGGCGATCAGCGACACTTTGATGCGGATCGTGACGCCGGGCATGACGCCGAAGCAATTGATCAAGGCGGCACACAAGGAGCACCCGAACGCCTCGAAGAAGGACATCGCCCGCGCGGCGTTCTTCTCGATTATCGCGAACGCCGATCAGGACCACGGAAAGGTCAAGAACTTACACGCCTTCGCACTAGCCGAACGTGTAGACGGCGGCTCCTAATCGAGAGGTGGCGCTCTGATTGAGATTTGCCGCGACATAGTCAATGATGCGGTCGGGCGGACAAAGCCGTCCGACCAAATGGAAGAAGACCGACGCAATGCGCCCCAGAGACGAGGCACCTATCTTCGGTCTCGCCTGAAGCAATCAGGCGGCCTTGAGGTCCTTCAAAGCCTTCTCGAAGGCATCCTTGATCGGCTTGGATACGTCCTCGCCAGCTCTCAACATCAGAGCCTGCAGGGTCTGGGCCTGCTCGACGGAAATTTCGATCTGTTTGTTCACGAAGGCGGCCTGTAGCTCGAAGAACTCGGACGGCGATTTCGCGGCAACCAGTGCTTCGAGGTGGGTGAAGCCGGCTTCGGCATTGGCGCGCAGAGCGGCAATTGTCGTCAGGGACACCTCGTTGCTGCTGGTCTTGGCCACCTCAAGGGTCGAGTCAAAAGCCTTTTGAGTGGTTTCGGCGTTTGATTCCAGTTTCGAAAATGCTTCCTTCGCCTGCTCAACGCCCTGTTCGGCGGCGGCTCGAACTTGCTCGGTAGCCTTGGACGGGTCGAAGGTAGTGGATTCCGCGCTTTCGGTCGTTTCGGTCTTGTCCGGGATTTTGGCCATTTTTCCATCCTTCTTTCCAGAGGCGGCCGCAAAACAAGCCGCCTTCTTAATGTACGAAATCGTCGCAACGGATTTATGTAACCGACATGAATCTGCGCCCGACACCGAATGTCCCCGTTGCGGAGCTGTTTGACGACGCTTCATGCAATTCGCAATCATGGTCCGCGTCTGGGCATATTGAGACCATCCCCAGGTGGAGTCGAACGTCCACTGTTACGATTATTCCTCCGAAAGAAGCCAGTCTGCTTGCCCCTTGCATACACGTCATTTATCGCCACCGCAGGCGATGACCGCTGTCGGCGCCCGCGCGATCCTGGAGCAGCAGCAAAGGCACCTAAGATCGCCACACCACCATTTGGCTGTCATGATCATGCCGACGACGGAGTCTCCCTGACAGATTGGCGATCCGACTTGCTGCTGCATGCGGAACTGCGCCTGCGTCGAAGCTGCGGTCGGGGCCTTCGTAAACCAGCCAGCCAAATCCCTGGTCGAGATCAACAATCAGCTTCCTGTCCGGCTCGTACACGAGGATCAGACTTCGCTTGTGGGGCGGCTGGCCAATGGCCAGCTTCACATCAAGATTCCGACGGTCGCCATACGCCCCCGCAAAGGCATCCAATATGTCGTTGTCGGTGATGTCGGAGGCGACCTGATGCCGTGAAAACCCTGAATCCTTGTCCGGTGCGGTCTCGATCGACAAAGGTATCGTCGCGCCTCCAGCGAGAACGGACACGGTATCGACCAGCAGACGCAGTACTATTGGTGATCGCGCGAAGCGATCGCGGTAGGAAACTCGGATCGGCCGTTCCTTCGCCGGAACGCCGCATTCAGCCGCTGCCTTGCGGATCGCCTTTGCCATCTTCTCGCCGAAGGCGCTAATCGGACCGTCAAACGTTCGATCAAGGATGACCACCGCGGCGCCGCTCGTCGGTGCCAGCCTTTCGGGACCGACCGCCGCTAGCCTGGGCTCGAGTTCCAGCAGTGCGCGTGCGACGGGAAGACTGTGGCTGGCGCCCCAGTCGGGTGCAGCCAATTGAATCGCGTCGTCCCGGCTCGCCCAAGCGTGACCGGTCGACCCATCCGTCGCATAAGCAAACAGGATGCCACCATTGCTAAAGCGTACGGGATCCCCTTCGGCGATAACAACCTGATGCCTCGAACCGTAGTCCCGGAGGTAAAGAAGTTGAGCCGCGTCGAGTGCGTCGACGGTGCCCCTCGGAAGGGCGAGCGTGACTGTCCGGCCATTGCCTGCCCAGCGCCGGAGCAGAGAAGTCGGGGGCCAATCCTCCAGCGCCGCCAGATCGCGCAACCGCGCCCAGAAGAAAAGTTTCGATTGGCCGCGGTCGTTCAGCCATTCGTCGATCTCCGCGAGCGGCCGCCCGGATATGTCGGCACGCGGCACGAAAACGTCCTCTGGGCTGATCACGTCCGGGAGGCAAAGATGCGCATCCATAAAGGTGATGGCCTTCTTTCGGTCGAGTTCCTCCTCCTTCTCCGGCGCATCTGAGACGAGGACGCAAGACGAGCAGGCATGGGCACACTTGCGCGGACAGTCGAGTATCGCGCGAGCGCTCTTCAAGATCGCACGGATGTCATCTGCCGCGCGCACCACATAGCCTGCACCTCCCGCGGCTCGGTCGTAGAGGAAGATGGAAAGCGTGGTGCTGGTCATGGCATTGCGCGAGACGCCAATGCCGTAACCCATCTCGTCCGGCTCGATTCCCAGGTGCCGCGCGAGCGCTTCGCGCATGGCGATCGCGATCGCATTTGCGGCACCAATGTCAGGTGTCGCTGCCGGTTGTAGTTCCAGAACATCCGTGTGAATCTCATAACCCAGATGCAGGCCTGTCTTGACGGTGAACGGCTTTTCGTTTCCCTCGCAGGGCTCCATAAAATTCTCCGACGAGCGAAGCGGCTTATGGTCATCAAGCCCTGAGCACACCATCTCGCCAGATTTCATCGGCTCCATGCGGCCGCAATACAGGCATAGCCCATAGCCAGAGGGTTGCGGGCCTGGTCCTTTCGTCTGGTAGTACACGGTTCCCCGGCGGTTGAGCCTCAAACGTCCGGCGGTCGGCTTGGTCAGTGCTTCCCATCGGACGGAGCCGGCCGAAATGCGTGGCGGTTCGGGTCGAACATAGGCGACTTGGTCGATATCGGCATGCGTCTCGACATGGCTGTCGCGAAGGAACCCGGCTGGTTTCAGGTAATCTTCGACTTTAATCGCCGCGTCCGCGCAAGTCCGGCACTGCTCGGGCCGCGAGCCGGCACCTGTCCAAGAATCGCCGCAATGTGCGCAACGTGCAGCCCAGCGCAGCGCTTGAATCTCACGCACGCCCTGTTCGCTTGAAGGCCGATGCCAATTCAGCGTGACCCCGCCAACGCGATAGACTTGTCCGTCAACCACCGTCTCGGAACCCGGAGCGTAGTCACGGATGGCGATATCGAGCGGTCGCTTCGGTCCGCCATGACGTTGGCCGATTCTGCCATCCGGCACGTCCTCGTCAGGGAGAGCACTGCCAAGCTCGAAAGAAACAATGTTGTTTGGAAAGCCATGCCCAGGCAGGAATCCTCGGTCTGCCAGATCGGACAGCAGGAACTCGCCGCACAAGCGTTTCAGATGGAGTTCAATGGATTTCGCTGCACCGATTTCCGTCGCCCCCGGCAATTGTTCCTGAAGCGCTCGCCACTCGTCGGCGAACTCGGATTCCACGGCTGCCATAGCTTGGGCGGTGAGCTCCGCAAGGTCCCGCCGCCCGTCGAGCACGGTGCCTCGCACAAGGCGATGAAGCGCAGCTTCGTTGTCATTTGCAGTCGTAGCCAAAGCTAGCCAGTCCAGCAATCGCGCGACGGGCCGTTCCGCTTTCATGGCGCGAGCGGCACGGGGCACCTCGGGGCAGCCGAAGAAATCGCCAGCAACCATTTTCAGGGCGTTGCCGCTATTTGCCTCAAGGAAGCGACCGAGAAAGAAGGCACCCACGTGGCGCAGCACGATAGGTCGGCTGTCCAGAGCCACTCTGGGCGCAGCGATTGTGCGCCTCAGATAGATCGCAGGATCGCGGAAGGCCTCACGATCCAGCGGTCTATCCTTCGCAAACGTGAAAGCGAGCGAAAGAGCCTGACCACGCCGCCCAGCACGGCCGACACGCTGGCGGTAGTTCGCGATAGAGGGTGGAACATTCGTCATCAAGACGCCGTTCACTGAGCCGATGTCGACACCCATCTCCATCGTCGTCGAGCAATTCAGGAAGTTGATTTCTCCGGCTTTGAATCGTGCCTCGTAGCGCCGCAACCGTGCCGGCGAGAGCTGAGCCGAATGCTCAGCAGACCGCGCATAGGGCGAGAACAGCGCGATACGGTCGTGCAGGTCCGTCCAGAGACCCCGCGCCCGCAAGTCCGCAACGATCGCGTCGTTTTCCGTGAATGCGCGGCGGATCGCCTCGTCCCCGTCAACGGGACAGATCGGGAGCGTAATGGTCTCGGCGCGATCCTTTGCAATGCGAGCGTACGGGGTCAGCCCGAAAGGTGCGACGTCGACGATACGTCGTGTGACGGGACAGAGAAACGCGTTCTTGAGCGGTGCAAGCTGCAAAAGGTCAAAATCCAGCGCACGCTCGCCGCTTTCATTCGCCGGGAAGAGCGGAAGGAGTTGGTTCCACGCTTTCTCCAGCCAATCGTTCATCTCCATCCGGTCTTCCTTCGAACCGGGATTGAGACCGAGACCCAGGCGAAGCAACTCGATCACCTGCGGGAGGTTTGCGGACGTCGAAGCACGTGGCCAAGCCTGTTGTCTTCTCGCCGGCTCGAGGCCTGGTGCTGAGAGCTTCTTCGGAAACCCCCTGCGCGCGATCCAACGGAGAAGATCACGTGACACGGCGACAGCAAACGGTGAACGCACCGCGAATACCAAAATGCTGCCAAGCCAAGCCTTCCAATCCTCGAGCGTGGCGCCCCGTTGCAGGAATCCGCGCGGGGCGTCGACAATCTTCTCGACTGTTGGATAGACGAGCCGCGCCAGCCCCATTGTCTCAGGCGTGTTCGCCATGCGTGGACGTCGCAGTAATTCTCGCAGCAGGAGCGCGTTGGCCAACTGCGAAGCAGGCGACGATCCGGAGGCCTTGAAGATGTCAGCGCGATCTCCCCAGACCTGGGGCAGCCACTCGCGAAGCTCCACACGCTCAGCAAGACTCGTCCTCAGGTTCGGCCAAGGGATGAAGCCGCCGCCTGAGAAGTTCGCCAACCGCTGCTCCAGATCTTTGACCGTTTCGGCGATGGCGCCGTCCTCCCACCCCGGCACCGTCCTGAGAACGTCGATCTGTTTGCGAAGGCTGACCACTTCCTCCGTCTCGCCACTGCCTACAGCCTTCAACTGAACGGACTGGTAGATGAATGAGCGCACGAAAGCTCGTTCAGACTCGATCTGCAGGCGAGCGGCCATTCGCGCGGTGCCTTGGCGGCTATCGGTAAAACTGATGAGCTGTCGCCCACTTGCTGGGAGGTCCGGGGGCATTTGCGGCAACGGAGGTACGACCACCTTGTCGGCCGGAGGCATGGCCGCAAGCAGCATCGGCGCTGCGTTTCCAATGATGAAAGGAGCGCCAAAGCGGAAGGGGTAGAGCTTGTCGCCTGACTTGTTGCTGGCGCTGCAGGAGGGACAAGGTCCCGCGCCGTCGCCGTGAGATGTTAGACGGTAGCGGCCCTCGCCGCCTGAATCAGCCGTACGGCCCGTCGCCTTGTCTATGAAGAGGGGTCTCAGACCTGCGTCTTGCAGTGAAAAGCAATGCCGAATCGACGGCATATCGAACGCGGGCACTTCCTCGATTGCCTCATCCTCTCGGTCATCATCTTCGACTTCGCGGATCGCTTCGAAAAGGAACTCGTCGGAGGGCGGCAGATTGCGTGGCGGAGTCAGGCGATCGCCTTTCTCCTCGGCAATCATGAAGGCTTCGCCGCACTCATTGCATGTGAACAGCTCGGCAACGGGCATGCGGCATGACGGACAGGTTTCGTCACGCTCGTAGAGAACCCTTCCCGCCGACCATCCTTCGCCGATCTTGTCAGGACAGTCTGGATTGGTGCAGCACCAGAGGCCCGGTGAGGCGCGATGGAAGGAGTGGATGCGCAGTGGCGCCAGGGTTTCTCCATTCGCATTTTGGGCACGCGCCAGCGCCATTGCCAGCGTCTCGCCGTCCGCGCCGATCGCGCCAGCGATTCGATCGAGTTCTTCCGCTGGAACGGATCGATCCTTAAGCCTTTCCACCAGTGACCACACAGGATCGTGGCTGCCCAGACCGTCGAAGAGAGCATGCGGCGACATCTCTACGAGGTCGGCCACCTTTGGCGCGGTACCTTCCGTTCCGGGGCGGCGCGGAAGCCGCCGCTGTCCAGTGATCATGGTTACATGGTCGAGCGGAATGCCACCGATATCGGCAAGGAACCGGCGCAATTTTTCTTCGACATCGGCGCCCTCGCCGATCGTCGCGGAAGTAGCAACCAAACGGACCGTCGCAGGATCGACCTCGAAGGCTTCCATGACGCGACGCAGGAGCAATGCCACTTCTGCTGCCGCCGAACCGACCAGCGTATGTGCTTCGTCAAGCACGATCCACTTCAGCCGGCCGCGGGATGCCTCCAGGATCGGCCGATCCTGTGGGCGAACGAGCATGTATTCAAGCATCGTAAGGTTCGTCACGAGAAGTGGTGGCGGATCGCTGCGAAGCGTTTGGCGGTCTGGCACGTTCTGCGGCGCACGCGACAATGCCGCTCGCTGTTCGTTTGCCTTTAGCTTCTCCTGCAAGTTGCCGTTGTAGAGGCAGTACCGGATGGCTCCGTTGGCCGGCTTCGTCCACGCATCAAGGCGCTCTTGTTGGCTCGCGATCAATGCGTTGAGCGGGTAAAGCATGATGGCTTCAACCCCGCTCACCCGCTCCCGCCTCCGGTAAAGGCTGTCGAGCAGAGGGACGAGGAAGCACTCTGTCTTGCCGGATCCCGTGCCTGCGGAAATGATGGCACTTCTTGGCTTCGTATCGCCTAATACGCGCCACGCCTCAAGTTGATGGCGGTAGGGAGATCGCTGCCGAGGAAAGGAATAGCCTTCGCCGCTGTCGTCTCCAGCGAGCGCTGCGACCGTCCGCTCATCGAGAATCCTCCCGGACAGCTCCGCGAGGGTCTCGTCGCCTGTGACGAATGGAAAGGCTCCTTCCAGAACGGGTGGTGGGATCAGGGTGCCTTCGTTGTGCGGGTCGGGCAACGTCTGTCTCAGGTGGGCTGTGAGCGCCGGATGGCGTAGCCCCGATTGGGCGATCACGGCTTCGGCCATCCGTTGGCGCAAGCGGCTCAAGGTCTCAAAGGGTCTGATCATCATTTGGAGAGAAACTCGAGGCAATGGGGATAGGCTGTGGCGATGTAGGTGCTGTCGAAATCCAGGGCGTTGCGGAGGCCCGCCGCCACATCCGGCGTCATCTTGAGCTTTTCGCAAGCGATGCCAGCGAGACAGAGCGGCACCAGCAGCATCGGGAAGTGGCTGTAGTCGAAGCCCTGAAGCCCGGGTGGCACGCCCAGCCGGACAGCATGTTCAGCAAGACTGCGTGGTAGATCGTCCTCTTGGTCGTGGCGCAGGCGGAGATAGTCCTGAGCCACTGCGCGAAGATCTTGGGAGGGAATCCTTCCGATGCCGATTGAACGTGACACGCCAGCAAACCAGACGGTGCGTTCAGCCAAGGTTTCAAAGCGCTTCTGAATCTGCGCCGTGGCTTGTTTCGACGCTTGCACAGGATCGAAGACAGTCGACAATTCCTGCACCGCACGGTCCCATTCGGCGCCTGCGGCTTCTTTCCATGCGTCCACGGGCAAGGCCATCCAGAGGAACGGGAGATCGCGTTCCAGTGTCAGGATAGCCTCGAGCCTCTCGGGGCTCGCGGCCAACAGCAAGCGGCACAGCAGTTTGGGACAGGAAGGCAATTCCCGCATGAGATCGAGCGCTCGCGGACTGAGCCCCTTCAGCGACGCGACGATACGGATAAGGTAAGAGAGCTCCGCGCCGGATGCCGTCCTACCGCCAATGCTGGAAAGCTCCTCCTGGATTGCTCGCCGCCGCTCCTCCTCATTTGAGATCAATGAGCTCGCCTGCAGGCGCGTTGGGTTTGAAGAGCTGGCAGCGTTCACCGGAGCGTCGATCAGACAGGGACGTGTCACAACTGCATCGCCTCTGCGGCAATATACGAGATAAGGGCCGTCGGGCTCGGCTGGCAGGTGGAATAGTCCGGAACTGTCCTGGACGAGGGCCAACTCGGTCTCAGGACGGAGAAGTGGCCTTGCCATTCCGAACGCATCTGCATCCAAATTCGCGAAGAGAACCTTGCCGTCATTCACGAACGGTAGGGTCTGACTACGGCGGATGGTGCAGAGCGGTCGACTGCGATCGTCCCTGATCACCACGCCGGGGCCACGTTCGGCCGACAAGCCCAGTAGGCTTTCGGCCAATGCGCCGAACTTGACCATCGGCGTCTCGCCTTCGACGCGGCGGGCGATCAAAGCGCGCGCGCTCCCGGCTCCCCGCAAATCGAGATCGATTGTCACCGGCCGATCAGTGAGGAGAACGGCTCCGCGCAGATTGGCCGGCGATAGTTCTGGCGCGTCCTTGCGGATCTTGCCAGAGGCATCGACGAGGACGGTCTCGTTCGCCGCCAGGTCCACCATGGCCGTGACGGCAGATCCGTACGGATCGATCAACCTGATGCGCATTTGCGCAGTGGGTTGTCCCTGCCATGGCGCGACGAAACCGGCATCGAGGCGCTCGGCCTCGAGTTGCGTGCCAGACGCATCGACTGCCGCGACCTGCCACCCCTGCAACCCTTGCCAAGACACGCGCGCGCCGCCAGCCTCTATGCGACCCTCTATACCGAAGCCTTGAGGCAGGGCGAGAATCCGAGCACGGTCGATGAGGAATCCTTCATCATCGAGCCATTGAACGGTAACGAGGCCCTCCGCGGCTCCGCGAGCATTGACCTCACGACCTTCCCTGAGGAAACGAAGGCGCGGATCACCGTCACTCCCGCGGGTTCGCGGCCGCAGGGGCGCGGCTACCGGTTGGACAGATCCATCGTCGAGAGACACGCGGGGCAGAAAGACAGTCTCCAGATCTAGCCGTCGCTCGTCGTCTGACGAGGCTCCGGCCTGCACACGATAGCGGTCGCCCTCTTCGGTCTCTACGAGAGCCATACCCTCGACGCGCCAAAGCGCACGTCGGTCGGATTGCCAGATGCGCTCTGCGCCACCGCCATCGTGGCCCAGCACCATCGAATGTCCCGAAACCCACACAAAGAGCACCCCGGCAGTCGAACGGACAGATCCGGTGCCAACGAGTTCAAGTCGGTCGTCTCTCCCGGTCGCCTGCAGCACGTGGCATACGGAAGCAACGCCGCGGCCGCCGGGCCAGCAGACGGTTGGCAGGGTCCGGCCTTCTCGCGAGAGCGCGACCGTTACCATTTCCGAGAAAGCGAAGGGACCAACGAACCCAGGATGACCGAGTGACTGGGACATCACCTCGAACCTGCCCTTGGAGTCGGTTTCCGAGCGGTAGATCAGCGCGAATTCCCGCGAGGTCAGCCGCGCGGCACTTCCTGCGAAATAAGCCCGGAACCGGCCTTCCTCTTGATCACGCAGTGCATCGAACTGGAGCGGGCCGTCCGCTTGGACAACGAATCCTTCGCGCCATCCGCCCTCCAGATCACGCGCGAGCAGACGTCTGAGACCGATGCCCCCACCGCGAGACTTTGGCTCAACGGTCAGCAGGTCATTGAACAGCCTACTGCATGAGGCCTGGTCTTCGGGAAGATAGATCGGAAGGCGCTCGCGCCAGCCTTTCACCTGAGCATCGAGCCAACCGGCAGGATTGTTGTTCAGCTGGTCCTTCGGCAAGGCGCGACGGCATTCGATCAGTCCTGCAATGAGCTCCGCAGCTAAGTCGAGAATGCCGCCGTCCTGGTAGCTGACTGGCAAATCTTCCGCATGCCTACGCGCGATGGTCAGGTAGTCGGCATGGGCGGAAGGCCAAGGTAGCGCGAGCGAGTCCGCCATAGCATTCTCGAAGTAGGCGCGCACGGCATTGGCTCGTTCACCCACCAGAAGCGTCGACGGCAGCCCGCCATTGCGGGCGAGCGTCATCAGATACTCGTTGCGGGTACGATGGGCCCCCTCGGTAACGATTGGCTCCAGGCCCCACCAGCGAAGCCCGGCGCGAGCGATATCATTCCGATCGCCGACTGAAATCCCCTCTGGCACCACGCCGACATCGTGCCAGCGCCGCCATAAAGTTTCGGCCTGCCTCCGAAACCATTCAGATGTGACGAGCGCGAAAATGGCGCAAAGCGGGTGGTTCTCTTGGTCCAGGAGTGCTGAGTTCCTCTGTACCAGATCAAGACCGCAACTATACTGGGCATCACTCATACGATAGCGGTAGAGAGGGCGGCCATCAGGCGCCTCAAGTCCGCTCTGTGCAAGGAGCTCGTTCAGAAAGCGGTTGGTAGGCGATGCCCGCACACCGGCGCCACCCGATGACGGCCCTCGTTCGAAATCCATGACGACGATTCTACCCCCCAATCAAACCCATCTCAATCAATCGCTACCATCGGCGGTTGTCCAGTACATTAATTGCATGCAACATTGCTAATGTGTTCTCACAATCACAGATCGCCGAGAAGCCATGACTTGAGTCCGCTTGGGATTGCTACGAGATTGACACGAAATATCTGCAACTGAGATCGGCCGGAGTGCCCGTTTGTGTTGCTTTCGCGTCAATCCGTCGCTCCAACAGAAGTCGCGAAATAGTTCGCGGTGGTTGATCACGGGGAGATTGGCGTCCATTGTCCAAGGGATTCGGTCCGGGGGGAACATGACCAAGCCGTTCTATTCAGAACCTATTCTGAATTCGCCCTACTTGCTTCCGACGCGACATCATGCGCTGGACGACGATGGCCAACCATTGGACCTGCCTCCCATCGACGGGAGGAGGACATCGAAATACCTCGTTCCCGTGCCGCGCGGGAAGCGTTCCAAGGCGGCGGTGGCGCAGCGAGCGCTCGATCTGGATGAGGCCGGACGCGAAGCAGGCAAGTATTCCCCGAATGCGCTGGTCAACGAGTTGCGGCGGCACCTGGAATCCTGGCGCGCTCTTCCCAATCCTTCCGATTGGGGTGTGACGCCCACAACCCAGCGACTGCTCCAGCATTGGCGGCATCACAAGTTCTCCAACCAGCAGCCGTTCTTCTGCCAGGTTGAGGCAACCGAGACGGTCATCTGGCTGACCGAGGTTGCCAGAAATCGGAAACAGTACGCCCACGTCTTCAGGTCCCTCGAAGCCGCAAACCGGGATTCGAACCCCGAACTGTTTCGCCTTGCCCTCAAGCTCGCCACCGGCGCTGGCAAGACGACCGTAATGGCGATGCTGATTGCCTGGCAGGCGATCAATGCCGCCCGCCAGCCGAATTCGAGCCTGTTCTCCCGCGGCTTCCTCCTCGTTGCCCCCGGCATCACGATCCGCGACCGGCTTCGCGTCCTCCTGCCCTCGGATCCGGACAACTATTACGTTACTCGTGAGTTGGTGCCACCGGACATGATGTTCGATCTCGGCAAGGCAAAAATCGTCATCACCAACTACCACGCTTTCCAACGCCGCAAGGCGCATGACCTCAATCCGGTCGGCGAGCGCCTCATGCAGGGGCGCACCGGTGCCCCAATCGAGAAGCAGGAGACTGAGGGCGAGATGCTGCAGCGCGCCTGCGGCGAACTCCTTCCCCTCAAGAACATCGTCGTCATCAACGACGAGGCCCATCATTGCTACCGCGAACGGCCGGGCACCGACGAAGAGGCGGAGGCCAAGGGCGAGGACAAGGAGGAGGCGAAAAAGAACAATGAAGCCGCCCGTCTTTGGATATCCGGCATCGAAGCTCTGAAACGCAAGGTCGGTCTGCGCGGTATCTACGACCTGTCGGCGACACCCTTCTTCTTGCGCGGCTCCGGCTATGACGAAGGCACACTGTTTCCCTGGGTCGTGTCCGACTTCAGCCTTGTCGACGCGATCGAATGCGGCATCGTCAAGCTGCCGCGGGTGCCCGTGGCCGACAACGCTGTCAACGCACCTGCCCCCATCTATCGCAATCTCTGGGACTACATCGGCAAGAAGATGCCTAAGAAGGGCGCCAGCAAGTCCGGGGACCTGGATCCCCTAAGTTTGCCAAGTGAGCTTCAGACGGCCCTTCATTCGCTCTATAGCCACTACAAGGAGACTTACGAGGACTGGGAACGCGTTCCAATCGACGTGCCACCAGTCTTCATCGTGGTCTGCAACAACACAGCAAGCTCGAAGCTGGTCTACGAGTGGATCGCCGGATGGCAGCGCGAGCGCGAAGGCGAGATGCAAACCATCCACACCGGCCACCTCGACCTGTTCCGGAACTTCGACGAACGCACGGGCGAGCCCCTCCCCCGCATGAACACATTGCTGATCGATTCCGAGCAGCTTGAATCCGGCGAGGCGCTGGACCCGAATTTCCGCCAGATGGCCGAAGCCGAAATCGACCTGTTCCGGCGCGAGAAGCAGGAACGAGAGGGAGCAGCAGCGGGAAGCATCTCGGACTCGGAGCTCCTGCGTGAGGTGATGAACACGGTTGGCCAGAAGGGCCGCCTTGGCGAGAAGATCCGCTGCGTCGTCTCCGTCTCGATGTTGACCGAAGGCTGGGACGCCAACACGGTTACCCACATCCTCGGCGTGCGCGCCTTTGGCACCCAGCTGCTCTGCGAGCAGGTGATCGGGCGCGGCCTTCGCCGCCAGTCCTACGAACTCAACGACCGCGGCCTGTTCAACACTGAATATGCCGACATCATGGGCATCCCATTCGACTTCGCGACGGAGCCGCAGAAGGTTGTCCGGATCCCGCCCAAAAAGATCACCCGCGTGCAGGCTATGAAGGAGCGCGAGCGCCTCGCCATCCGCTTCCCTCGCGTCGCAGGCTACCGCACCGAACTGCCGCCCGACCGCATCTCGGCCTCCTTCACGCAGGATTCGACACTCACCCTGACCCCCGAGATGGTCGGGCCGACGAACGTCCGGCTCGAAGGACTCGTCGGCGAAGGCATAGACATGTCGCCGGCGGCCCTCGACGAGATGTCGCCGAATACGGTCAGCATGCACCTAACCAAGCGCCTGATCGAACTCTACTTCCGCGAAGGTGACCAGGATCCGCCTTACCACCTGTTTAGCCAGATCCAGCCGGTCACCCGCCGCTGGCTGCGCGAGCACGTCAAGACGGTTGGCGGAACCAAGGTCGGCATGCTCACTTATGCCGAACTGGCAGAGAAGGCCGCCAACCTGATCTACAGTGCGATCGTGCGGGAGGCCGGGGCCGAAGGCGCGCGCGTGGTGAAGGCCATGCTCGATCCCTATAACCCGGCCGGCACGACGAACTTCGTTGCCTTCAACACGACCAAGGCCAATCTCTGGAAGACTGCGCCCGACAAGTCGCACATCAACTACGTCGTCTGCGATTCCGACTGGGAGGCTGAGTTCGCCCGGGTTGTGGAGTCCCACCCGGCGACGCTTTCCTACGTCAAGAACCAGGCGCTGGGGTTCGAGGTGCCTTACCGCCTCGGCTCGACCACACGGCGCTACTTGCCGGACTTCATTGTAAGCATTGACGATGGGCGCGGTTCCGACGATCCCCTGAATCTGGTCGTCGAGGTCAAGGGATTCCGCGGCGTGGACGCCCAGATCAAGGCTGAGACCATGGATTCGCTGTGGGTGCCCGGCGTCAACAATCTCGGGACGTTTGGTCGCTGGGGTTTCGCGGAGTTCACCGCCGTCTACGAAATCGAAGCCGAGTTCAGGGAGCTGCTCGAAAGGCTTCGGCTGGCAGGGGGACGGCCTTCCCCGGAGCAGATGCTGACTCTTTCCACGGAGCTAGTTGAAAAGCACTTCGGCCACCAGCTTTCGCTGTTGCGGTTCAACCGCGCCCTATGGAATCAAGTGGAATCCAGCTCCCGCCAACCCATTCGACTCACCAAGATTCGCGCGCTAGCCGAAAATGCCGACTGCGACATGTCGGCCGCGCTTGCGGTATTGGCGGCGTTGTCTGCCGGCCCGACAAGGCTTCTAAGCATGGAGCTGAGGGAGCAATCGCGCGGGCCGTCAGAGGTCAGCGAAACCGAATTGGTGCGGAAACTGGCGGATTGGCTGCGCGATAAGACGATCTCGGACGCCGAATGGCGGGACTGGGCGTCGAAAGTGGAGGTCAGTTGGGTCCCTGCCGGGCCGAACGAGGCTGCGGCATGATCAACGAGCAGGATAGCCTCTACAGTTTGATCGAGCTCATGAAGCAGAAAGCACCGGCATATTTCAAGCTTTTGGCTGCCAAATCCGAAAACGAGTTCGATGAAGCATTCGATACGATGCTCGAAGGAGCTGTCGCCCGTCTAGAAACGAATAGCAAGAACTTTGAGAGCTTGAATGAGGTGGGACTAACGGGTGTTCTGGCGGCTTCACTGTCGATACCTGGTCTGACTGTCACACAGGAAGCGCACTCCAACGGTCATGTTGATCTGACAATCGTGGCCGACCATTGCATGCCTGCGCGAAGGAAACTCGGAGAAGCAAAGATCTACAACGGGCCTGCCTATCACATCGCCGGTCTGAAACAGCTACTCAATCGATACATGACTGGGCGGGAGGGCCGGGGCTTGGTGATCGAATACGTTCGCAAGAAGAATATTGCCGGATTGGTAAAAGAAATTCGAGAGAAGATGGATAACGATCATCCATGTCATCAACAAGGCGAGACTACAGAACACAAGCTGAAATGGTCGTTTCTCTCCACACACACGCATTCTTGCGGGGAAGACCTCGAGGTCAGTCACATAGGGTGCAATCTGTTCGTCGAGCTTGCCCTTGCACCGACGGGAAATACGAATGGATAAAGTTGACCTCAAAGCGTCGTGGCGCAACCGCCCGATCGCGCCTTCAGACCTAACAGCGCACCTCCCTTCACGCCCGGTCGACACGAGGCTGCTGCGGACAGACGCATTCGATTCCTTCAAGGCCAATCGCCGAGGACGCCTGCTGGCCCTCATTGGGCAGGCTGCGGGCAAGGATTTCGACAGAGGCAATGTCGTGGAGGAAGGTGTCAACGCCGACCAGGACGAGGACGAGATTGAGGCCGAACTGACCGTGCCGGCAGCGGAATAGGGTTTAGGGTCAGAGAATGTTTAGGATAAGAACTAGCAGCCTAGACCGCCTTCGTCAGCGACGCGCAGCGCGCGCGAAATTCGGGGAATTCATTGAATGGATCCAAGCACACCCCTCGGAACGATGGGTGTTTCGCGGCCAATCGCAGCACTGGGCGCTTCGACCATCGATAGGCCGGGGCAAATCGTATAATCCAGAGCAGGAGCAGCTACTCTTTAGAGAGTTCAAGCGCGCCGCTCACCCGTTTGTGGACCGCTCCAAGCTGGGCAATAACTGGGATTGGCTCGCTGTGGCTCAGCATCATGGCCTGCCTACACGCCTCATAGACTGGACGACCAATCCGCTCGTGGCCTGCTTCTTTGCAAGCCAGCCGTCCTCTCGGGGAAAGAGAGATGGCGAGATCGTGGCGGTGGAGGCGAGACAGATTGGCTACTATTTTCCCGATGCCCCAACAGAGATTGATCCTTTTGAGATCACAGAACCACGCTTTCTGCGGACGCCCGCTGTCGCGGCCCGGATCATTAGTCAGAGGGGACTGTTTAGTATCCACCCTTCGCCCGGCAAGGCATGGTACCTCACCAATAAGACCGAGCGATTCCCTATACCTGCTGGAATGAAGACGGAGTTCGTGAAGGCCCTATTTGCAATGGGTGTAGACGCTTCTGATCTGATGGCAGATCTAGACGGACTTGCCACGACATTGAAGTGGCGGTTCGAAAATAGGATGTTGGTCGAATGAGCACGCCAGTTAGAATTCAATCGCGCGGGCGGGGTATTTGGTTCGACGATCTGCCCGAGAAGCTGTCCAAAGCTGCCGATAACTACAGCCTACCGGAAACAACAGATTGGAGCCCGCTGGAAGAGCTCTCAGGGGGAACAATCTTTGAAGGTATTGAGGTCTACGGGGACTCAGCTGTTATCGATGGCAAGAAGCTGGTGGCACCAGGGACTGTGTATGTGGAGCTGCAGTATGCCCCGGGTTCGGAAGATTCCACCAGTTTCCACGACAGCTTTCCTGCGCGCGTCTTCTTCAAGGTCGTTGAGCCGGTTCCCGGCAAAAAAGACATCGAAATTGAGCGGATTGAGGTCGATACCTCATCTTTCTTTGAGTAGTTGCTGATGGCCAAATCCCCACGTTCCGTTGACGCCCTCACCCATGATGCCGCGCGGCGCATCAACGTCCCCACGGCCGAGATGGCGTCGCTGTTCGAGCAGCAGCAGGAGATTCTGGGCAATGTCGAGCGCGAGATGACGATGCGGCGCCCTCGCCCGCTGGCGGATGGCGAGACCCGCGACCGCGACGGAGATCTCGACCCGCAGATCGTCTGGAACGGCGCACGCATCCGGATCACGAAGGAGCAGATGCGCCAGCTTGCCGAGACGGGCGAGCTCGAGCTTGGCGACGCGCAGCTCGTCTGGCGCGGCAAGGACCGGCAGGATTGGTCCGACCTCGTGGTCAACGCACCGCCGATCTACAGGCAGGAGGCAATCCACCCAAAGCACCTGATCGACGATCTGAGGCGCATGTCGGATCGTGCCCGCGAGAGCGGCGCCGAGCAGCCGAACCTATTCGCCGATTTCAACGGTATCACCGATCCGGAGGCGCGGGCCGAGTTCTACCAGCACGCCCAGCACTGGACGAACCGCTTCATCCTCGGCGACAGCCTGCAGGTGATGGCGAGCCTCGCCGAACGCGAGGCGATGCGGGGCAAGGTGCAGTGCATCTATTTCGACCCGCCCTACGGCATCAAGTTCAACTCGAACTGGCAGGTCTCCACCCTCTCCCGCGATGTGAAGGACGGGAAGAAGGAGGACGTTTCCCGCGAGCCGGAACAGGTGAAGGCGTTCCGCGACACCTGGAAAGACGGCATCCACTCCTACCTCACCTATCTCCGCGACCGCCTCACGGTCGCGCGCGAGCTGCTGACCGAGAGCGGCTCGATCTTCGTCCAGATCGGCGATGAGAATGTGCATCGCGTACGTGCGGTGATGGACGAGGTGTTTGAAGAGGAGAATCTTGTCGCACAAATTGCCTTTAAGAAAACGGCAGGGCAAACCGCTGAGCTACTCCCTGGGACAATGGACTACGTTCTCCAATACGCCAAAAACATCAAAGCTGTAAAATATCGAGCTCTCTTCCGGGAAAAGTACGTCGGTGGTGCGGGTGCAGATAAGTATCAATACTTCGATACAAATTCCGGAGTTAGGGAACGCCCTTCAGACGAAGCTCTGAAGTCGATCGATCACAACAGATTGTACGCAATTGACACGATGGTATCTCAACGTCCTCCCGGGAGCTTTGGGGTTCCCTTTGAAGGCAAGCTGTTTACTCCTCGTACCGGCTACTGGAAGACCCATGCTCTAGGCATGACACGACTAGACCGGGCTAGCCGCCTTCTGCTCGGTGGACGGGTATTGATGTACAAGCGTTACCTGGGTGATTTCCCGGCATTTTCAATGACAAATTATTGGGATGATACCAGCAGTGGCGCAAGCCAAAATGACCCGAAGGTCTATGTCGTTCAAACGAGTAGGAAAGTCATCGAACGCTGCATCCTGATGGCCACTGATCCCGGCGATCTGGTGCTCGATCCAACCTGCGGCTCCGGCACGACCGCTATGGTTGCCGAACAGTGGGGTCGTCGCTGGATAACTCTCGATACCTCTCGGGTCGCGCTGGCGCTTGCCCGCACGCGGCTGATGGCGGCGCGCTATCCCTATTACCTACTTGCCGACAGCCCTCAAGGCCGCACCAAAGAGCAGGAGGTTTCGGGAAAAATCCAACCGCAGACTCCGACCGCCGGCGACATCCGTCAAGGATTCGTCTACGAACGCGCACCGCACATCACGCTCAAATCCATCGCCAACAATTCCGAGATCGACGTGATCTGGGAGAAATGGCAAGCAGTGCTGGAGCCGCTGCGCCGTGAGTCGAACGAGAAGCTTCAGACTGCCTTCGAGGAATGGGAAATCCCGCGCGACCTCGACCAGTGGCTGGAGACCAAGGACGGCGCCGCGAAGGCTGGACTCGTCAGCGCCCGGGTGCGTGAGTTGCATAAGGGCTGGTGGGAAGCCCGCATCGCCCGGCAGAGAGAAATCGACGACTCCATCGCCAAAGCCGCCGACGTCGAGATGCTCTACGACCGTCCCTACGAAGACAAGGCCAGGGTGCGGGTCGCAGGCCCCTTCACGGTTGAGAGCCTGTCGCCGCACCGCGTCGTCACCTCGCGCGACGATACGCTTGCCAGCGAGATGTCTGCCGCAGAAGGCACCATGCAGCCCGGGCCGAAGAACGTGCCGGACCAGGATTTCGGCCAGATGGTGCTCGACCACCTGCGCTCCGCCAGCGTCCACCAGCAGGAGAAGCGGGACACGATCACCTTCAACTCGGTCGAGCCTTGGCCGGGCAATTGGCTGGCTGCCGAGGGCCGCTATACCGACGGCGATGGGCGCGAGAAGCGCGCGGGAATCCTGATCGGCCCGGAATTCGGCACGCTGACCCGCTCGAACATCACCGCGGCCGCACGCGAGGCCTCAGACGCCCGCTTCGATGCGCTGATTGCGTGCGCCTTCAACTTCGAGGCCCAGGCGAGCGACCTCAACCGGCTCGGCCCGCTGCCGATCCTGAAGGCGCGCATGAACCCCGACCTGCACATGGCCGAGGACCTGAAGAACACGGGCAAGGGCAACCTCTTCGTCGTCTTCGGCGAGCCGGACATCGACCTGATCGAGACGCCCCGAGGGCGCTTGCCAAGTGAAGGTCAACGGCGTCGACGTGTTCGACCCCTCGACCGGCGACATCCGCTCGACCGACACCAAGGGCATCGCCGCCTGGTTCATCGACACCGACTACAACGAAGAGAGCTTCTTCGTCCGCCACGCCTACTTCCTCGGCGCGAACGATCCATACAGGTCGCTCAAGACAGCGCTGAAGGCCGAGATCGACGAGGACGCCTGGTCGACCCTCTATTCGGATACCTCGCGGCCCTTCCCGAGGCCGGAGACAGGCAGGATTGCGGTGAAGGTCATCAATCACTTTGGGGACGAGGTATTAAAGGTTTTTGGGGTGTAATAGTGGCCGTTCAAAAGCTGCCCTTCTCGGGGAGGATCACGTGAGCTCAGGAAAATTCAGGAAACTCTCTGTCGAGCATTGGCGGCAGTTCAGCAGTGTTGATCTGGAATTCTCCGATTCCGTTACGATTCTCACGGGTCGCAACGGAACTGGAAAAACCACGGTGCTAAACATATTAGCTCAACATTCCAACTTCCACTCAAACTTCCTGGGATCCCCGTCACAGGGACGAGATAGTCTTGGACGGTTCACATCTGGAATTTGGACAGATGATGATACGGTCACAGGGGGCGAAGCCGATCTGGTCGGTCATATCGAGTATAGTTCCGGCGAAAAAAGCGAAATTCGTATACCTCGTGATGTGGGCGTGAATTTCTCGCCAACTATCGTACCGAAGGTTGCCGTATCGGTCTTAAACATTCCCTCTCATCGCAGGCTCCCGGGATACAAGAAGGTTGAATCTATCCCCACTAGCCCCATTACCAGAGCACAAGCCCTGAACTCGTATCAAAAAGAGTTCTGGAGTGGCGTAAACGGCGAAATCACTCGGACTACTCCTCTTACCAAGATGAAGGAAGCCATCATTTCCATGGCCGCTTTCGGACCCGGCAATGCACGGGTGGTCTCCAACAAAGAGTCGTTAGCTGCCTTTGACGATTTCGAGCGACGCCTTAGGCAAATAATACCTTCGAACATCGGTTTTCAACGAATTGTTGTTCAGATTCCGGACGTTATAATTGAGACTAACAGTGGCCGTTTCCTCATTGATGCCTCCTCCGGGGGCCTAATGAGTCTAATTGATACGACTTGGCAAATAACACTATTTGGTCAAAAGGAGCACGAATTTGTTGTTGTAATAGACGAACCAGAAAATCATCTTCATCCATCTATGCAGCGAGAATTTCTTCCTGCACTGGTAAATGCCTTCCCTGAGGCGCAATTTATCGTCGCTACACACAGCCCCTTCGTCGTATCATCAGTGAGGCATGCGAAAGTATATGCCTTTGACATCAAGGACAGCGAAGAGAGAGAGGGCGCAATAGCCGAGGATTTGTCGGCGTCAAGTAACACTGTTATCACGATTCCGGTTAATATATCAGATCGCACTAGCGCTTCTGAGATATTGCGGCAAGTTTTAGGGGTTCCGATAACGGTACCAATTTGGGCAGAGCATGAACTAGACGTTGTGCTTCAGAAATACAAGGGGAAGTCATTTGGCGCAGGTGACATCCGTGAACTACAGAAGGACCTTTCTGAGAGAGGCTTGGACGATTTCCTTCCAGATGTTGTAGCAAGGGCGGCGCAGCGCAATGCGAAAGATTGAGAAGCGCCCGAAGCCGCAAATTCTACGTGACAATGAGGAAGTCTGGACGACTGAACTCCTAGCCGAGGCGCCAGGGTCGTCAGAAGCCAAAACTATTCAAAAGCGGTATGGCCACGTTCAAATACGCAATACTCTGCGATCTGAGACGAAGCACAAGTGCGCATATTGCGAGAGTCATATCGAGAATTCGGGCTATTCACATATCGAACACATAAAACCAAAAGATGTGCATAGAGAACTCACTTTTTTGTGGGATAATCTTACGCTTGGCTGCACAAGATGTAACACGAATAAGGGAAACACCGATCCAACTACAGGAAATTTTGTTCACCCATATAAAGATGCTCCTGAGAACGAGTTCTCCTTTATCGGCTCTTTTATGTCTCCTCGGCCAGGTAATGTCGCAGCACTTAATATGATCAACTGGCTTGATCTGAATAGAGCGGGGTTGATTATTTCGCGAACTGAAGTGATGCATCGAGTACGAGACATCTACCTGCAAGCCGTCGCATTGCCTCTGGACGCTCGACGAGAATTCATCAACCTAGCGGTCGGGGCATTGACGAGTGAGGAGAGAACCTACTCCAGAGTCGCCGAGTGCACGGCCAAGGCATATGAGCAAGAGTTCGCTCAATTGCTTGAAAACTGAGGCACTAATCCGTGCTCACGATCCTCGCCGATAGTTTCACCGCCTCCCTCACCAAGCTCACCAATGACGAGCAGAAGCAGGCGCAGCTCACGGCATACACGCTGATGACGGAGCCCGATCGGCCTGGCTTGCAGTTCCACCGCATCGACAAGGCCAAGGATCCGAACTTCTGGTCGGTGCGGGTGACCCGAGACATCCGCATCATCGTGCACAAGACGGGTGGCAGCCTGATGCTGGCCTATGTCGACCATCACGACGATGCCTACAAATGGGCGGAGCGCCGCCGCATCGAAGCGCATCCGGTGACTGGCGCCATCCAGATCGTCGAGGTACGCGAACGGATCGAGGAGATCACCTCGCCTCTCGCCGCCGCCCAGACAGAAATGACTTTCGACGTTCCGCCTCCGGCCGCGGCTCCGCTGATTTTCGAGCGGCTAGGAGCGGACCAAATCCTGTCAGTTGGTGTGCCGGAAGATTGGATCGCCGATGTCGAGAAGGCCACGGAAGAATCCTTCTTCGCGCTTGCCGGACATCTGCCTCAGGAAGCGGCCGAGGCACTGCTGGAGTACGCCGCAACGGGTATTCTTCCGCCACCGGCGCCGCCGGTTGCGAATCCCCTCGCGCATCCTGACACGATGCGCCGGTTCCGCATCCTGGATGGGATCGAGGAGCTTCAGGCAGCTCTCGACGCGCCCTTTGAAAAGTGGGTGGTCTTTCTTCATCCGCTTCAACGGCAGGTCGTCGAGCGCGACTATTCTGGCCCGGTGCGTGTGGCTGGCTCGGCGGGGACGGGGAAGACGGTCGTGGCCCTGCATCGTATCATGCGGATGCTTCGGACCGAACCCGAGGCCCGCGTCCTGCTAACCACCTTCTCGGATCCGCTCGCCGAGTCTCTCCAGCGAAAGCTGGGAATCCTTGCGGGTGGCCAGCACAGCCTGACCGATCAGGTCACGGTCGCCTCGTTCCGGCGCATCGCCGAGGAGCTCTACGCTCTGACCACAGGCCGAACGGCCCATGTGGCCGACCGGGACACCGTCCGGAAGCTCGTCGAGATGGCCGCCCACGACGCCGGCGTCACTGGCTTCTCGCCCCGTTTCCTACTTTCGGAGTGGGAAAACGTAGTCGATGCTTGGCATATCGAGGGCGCGGACGCCTATGCGGACGTGCCGCGCATGGGCCGCAAAAACCGGCTCGGCCAAAAGCAGCGCGAGACACTGTGGCAGGTCTTTTCGCGTGTTCGCGAAGGATTGCGTCAGCGCGCGCTTTTTACGCCAGGAGCGCTGTTCCAGCACGTAACGGCCACCTACGCGGCGCGGGAAGAGAAGCCCTTTTCCCATATAGTGGTGGACGAGGCCCAGGATCTTGGTGTGGCGGAACTGCGGTTCCTCGCTGCGATCGCGCCAGCAAAGCCGGAAGCACTCTTTTTCGCAGGCGACGTTGGGCAGCGCATTTTCCAGCAGCCATTTTCCTGGCTCGGACTGGGCATCGATGTCCGCGGCCGCTCCTTCACGCTCAAGGTGAACTACCGCACTTCCCAGCAGATCCGGCAGATGGCCGATCGGCTTCTTCCTCGGACGATCCGCGATGTAGACGGGCTGGAAGATGATCGCCGCGGCACCGTGTCGGTGTTCGACGGCATCGAGCCGGAAGTGGTGATCGCCCATGACGAGGCCGCCGAGAGAGAAGCAGCGGCCACTTTCATCCGTAGCGCCCTGGATGATGGTATCGCGCCAAGAGAGATCGCCATTTTCGTTCGCTCTCCCGAGCAGCTTCCGAGAGCGCGCGCCATCGCCGAAGCAGCCGAGTTGCCGTTCCGAACAGCCACGACGCGTCGGCAGGATGAAGAATCTGCTCTCGTCGGCATCATGCACCTCGCGAAGGGGCTCGAGTTCCGTGCCGTTGCCGTCGTCGCCTGCGACGAAGGTGTGCTGCCGTTGGCTTCCCGGGTCGCAGACGTCGCGGACGAGTACGAATTGGACGAGGTCATCGCGACGGAGCGGCAACTTCTCTACGTGGCGGCGACCCGAGCGCGAGATCGGCTGTTTGTGTCCGGTATTGGACCGAGCTCGGAGTTCCTTGATGACTTGTTTAGGCGGCTCGACTAGCAATCGAAATTCCAGACGAGCGCTAGCCAGAATGGCTGGAGCTGATGAAGGCGACTGCCAGCGCTAGAAGCGGTCGAACGACACACATGTCTGGGCCTATGAGAAACTTCGCGGTTGGCGCGGTCATTACTATTCCACTGGACTTCGTTGCGCACGCAAGCATTGCTGTGGGTAACGACGCAGCGGCTTTCGCCTCTGCCTTGACCAAGGTCTCTCCAGCCCGCCAGGCGGGCTCAAGTCAGTACAGGCGCCGGATTGACCGGCAACTGCAACTGAAGGAGAACGACCATGGCGACACTCGGCACCGATCAGGGCACTGAGCCAGACCACGACAAGCTTCAAATACCGCCGGAGCCGCATGAGCACATCTGGGATGCGCCGCCTAATGCGGCCAAGCCCGCAAGGAAGTCGAAGTCGCCTAAGAAGAAAGCTAGTGATGCGGAAAGCGCGGCTATGCCGACACCGGCAAAGTCACCGAAGCCTGCGCCCCACAATGAGACCAAGCAGAGCAAGTCGGACCTGGTGCTGAAAAAACTGCGCTTGGCCAAGGGCGCCACGATCGAGATGTTGATGGAGGTCACCGGCTGGCAGGCGCACTCGGTGCGCGGCTTCTTGTCGGCGGTGGTCAAGAAGAAGCTTGGCCTTACCCTGGTCAGCGATGTCGGCAAGGATGGCGTTCGCCGCTACCGCATCGATGACAGCGCAAAGGATGCTTGAGCCTCATGCGCGCCAAGCTGGACATCGAGACAGAGGTCGCCGCCCTGGGCGACCTCTCCCGCGAGGAACTCGCAGCACAATGGGAGAAGATCTACAAATGTGCGCCGCCAAACGGTGTCAGGCGTGAGCTTCTGATCAGGGCAGCAGCCTGGCATCTTCAGGCAAGGCGTCTCGGTGGATTTTCCACCGAGACGCGTCGCTTGCTGAGGTCCGCCATAGACCGGGTCGAGAAGAGGTTCGCTGACCGCGACAGCCAAGCTACCGTCGTCGCCAACGACAAGGTGACGATAGCTCCAAAGGCAAACAAGTTTTGCCGGGTGCGCGCTTGGTGCGTGACTGGAACGGCAAGACCCACATCGTCGACGTGGTCGAGGATGGCTTCGTTTTCGAGGCCAGGGTCTACCCATCGTTGTCGTCGATCGCGCGCAAGATCACCGGCGCGCATTGGTCCGGTCCGAGGTTCTTTGGCCTATGAGCGGCAACTCTACACCTCGCCTGCGCTGCGCGGTCTACACTCGCAAGTCGAGCGAGGAAGGCCTCGACCAGGAATTCAACTCGCTCGACGCTCAGCGCGAGGCCTGCGTTGCCTTCATCGCCTCGCAGATTGGGCTTGGCTGGAAGCTCATCCCGGATCGCTATGACGATGGTGGCATCTCAGGTGGGACGATGGAGCGCCCTGCCCTGCAGCGGCTGCTTCAGGACATTCGCAACAAGAAAGTGGATGTCGTAGTCGTCTACAAGATCGACCGTCTTACCCGCTCGCTGATGGACTTCTCGAAGATTGTCGAGATCTTCGATGCCAGCGCGGTGTCGTTTGTTTCCGTCACCCAGCAATTCAATACCACCACATCGATGGGCAGGCTGACGCTGAACGTGCTTTTGTCCTTCGCGCAGTTCGAGCGCGAGGTCACAGCCGAGCGCATTCGCGACAAGATCGCGGCATCCAAGAAGAAGGGCATGTGGATGGGCGGTGTGGTGCCGCTCGGCTATCGTGTGGAGCACCGCAAGCTCGTCATAGACGACGCCGAGGCGAAGATCGTTCGGCATCTCTTCGACCGCTATCTCGTGCTGAAATCCGTGCGTGACCTTGCTGACGAGGCCGCGCGAGGTGGCCTCGTGACTCGAACCCGCGAGCGCCGGGATGGGACGGTTTCCGTCACGAAGCCATTCGGCCGCGGCAATCTCCATCACCTGCTTTCGAACCCGATCTACATCGGGAAGATCAAACACAAGGAGCAAGTCCACGATGGCGAGCACCAGCCGATCATCGCAGGTCCGGTGTTCGACGCGGCGCAGGCGCTCCTGGCATCCCAGGCACCGCCGCCGGAGCACATCAAACGTCACCCAGCAACATCTTCTCACCGGACTGCTTTTCGACGAACATGGCGAGAAGCTTCGATCGGTGCATGCCAACAAGCACGGCGTTCGCTATCGATACTACGTCTCAAAACAGTTCGTTGATCAGCGACGAGGCAACTCCGACGGATGGCGTCTTCCCGCCGATGCAGTTGAATCGGTGGTCGAGTATCAGCTGAATCGTATTCTCAACGATCGCAGCCAAATCGCTGATTTGATTCAGCGATGGGGAGGTTCCGGCGAAATCCAATACGCGGTGCGTCGCGCGGCGGAGGTACGGGATGCCCGGAGGTCCGAGACTGCTGACGCTAAGCGATCGTTGCTGCAAAAACTCCTCCGCAGTGTCGCGCTTGGTCAGAAGGCGCTGACCATCGACATTGATTGCCGGGCACTGGCCGAACATCTGCTCGACAGGATTTTGTCATCTGATGCAGGTGCTGAAACGATGTCCATCACATGTCCATTCGACATCAAGCGGCGCGGCGTCGAGATGCGGATCGTTCTGATCGATACCTCGTCCAACAGCACTGAGCCGGACGCTGCGTTGATCGACGTTGTACATCGCTCTCAGCTATACCTCCATTATCTCACGGACGGCTCTGGCCGAAGCCTGACCGAGATTGCCAACTTGAACGCGACCACAGTCTCGGAGGTAAGCAGGCTGCTACCCCTGGCGTTTCTCTCGCCGAAGATCGTGTCGAAGATCATCGCCGGCAATCAGCCGATCGAACTCACGGCCCACAGGCTCTCCCGGTTGTCCGGCTTTCCCCTCGCCTGGACCGATCAGGCTGCTCTGCTCGGTCTTTGATTCCGACCATCAGCCGAGCATCGCTTTTCCAAACAGTTGGCTACGGAAATGGGCCCACAGAGACAAAGGCCCAAAGTCGGGTCATTATGGGCCGCAAAGGCGGCGTCTCCGCCAAGCGTTGCCGCTCGAACGTCGCTAACCCACCGAAATGTCGACACTATTCTGAGACGGTCGAAAACCCGCCAAAACTGGCGGACTGAATGGTGGGCCCGGAGGGACTCGAACCCCCAACCAAGCGGTTATGAGCCGCCGGCTCTAACCATTGAGCTACAGGCCCCACGCGGGCTGGATTAATGTTTTTCGCATCGCGGCACAAGGCTTTACCTGCGGGGTTTCGCAGATCGCCCAAATCACCCCATAATCGCGCTCTACGCGACCCCTGCGACCTGATCGCAGACCAAGGAGATTTTCATGACCAGACATCTTTTGCCCCTCGCGCTCGCCGCTGCAATCGCTTTTCCGGCGATGGCTGGAGCCGCCGATCTGCCGACGCCGCCTCGCATCATCGTGTCCGGCGAGGGCGAAGCAACCGTCGCCCCCGATCTGGCGGTCCTGACGCTCAGCGTCATGCGTGAAGCCAAGACGGCGCGCGCCGCACTCGATGCCAACAATGACGCCATGGCCGCCGTGATCGCCGCGATGAAAGCAGCCGGCATCAAGGATCGCGACCTGCAGACCGCAGGCATCCAGATCAACCCTCGCTACAACTACACCAACAAGCCGGACGGCAGTCAGGACGCCGAACTCGTCGCCTATCAGGTGACCAACACGCTCTCGGTGCGGGTACGCGATGTCGACAAGACAGGCGAGATCCTCGACAAGGCGGTGTCGCTCGGCGTCAACCAGGGCGGCGGCATCGCCTTCACCAATGACAATCCGGCGGCCACCGTCAGCGAGGCGCGCAAGAAAGCTGTCGCCGACGCCATGGCCAAGGCCAGGACGCTGGCCGAGGCGGCCGGGGTCAGCCTCGGCCGGGTGCTCGAGATCACGGACCAGAACATCAGGCCGGCGCCAATGCCGATCAACGCCAAGGCCTTCGACGCCGCCGCCGGGGCGGCACCTGTGCAGGCCGGCGAGAACGCCTACAATGTCCAGGTCACCGTTACCTTCGAACTCAAGTAATCGGTCGAGGCGATGGCCGGTCCCCGCCGGCCATGGGTCCCCCGTTGGCACCCATGAAAGAACCCCGCGGGATTGAACTGACCCCGTAAAGTTGGACGGTTCATTGATCTGGTAGATTTAAGGGCTGGGTCCTGTAT
>NZ_JAIUGQ010000056.1:0-29039 GCF_020164715.1 Mesorhizobium sp. ESP7-2 | reverse complement strand
AACCGGACGCTCACCGTTCGGAGTTCGGAAAGCCAAATCGTTGGCTTTCCGCCGGCGATGCCGACCACACCTCACCCCCTCCCCGTCCGGTCGTCTCGACCGAGCGCCGGCCGGCGCATCTCGACGCACTGGCCGATCGCGCGCGCGATTACGTCGAGGCGGCGAGCTCGGCCAATACGCGCCGCGCCTATGCCTCCGACTGGAAGCATTTTTGTGCCTGGTGCCGTCGGCAGTCTTTTGACCCATTGCCGCCGGATCCGCAGATCGTTGGCCTCTACATCACCGCCTGTGCATCCGGAAAGGTGACAGGAGACAAGAAACCGAACTCGGTAGCCACGATCGAGCGACGCCTGTCTTCCCTAAGCTGGAATTGCACGCAGCGCGGCCAACTGCTGGACAGAAAAGACCGCCACATCGCCACCGTCATGGCCGGCATCCGCAACACCCACGCAGCCCCGCCCCGCCAGAAGGAGGCGGTGTTGCCCGAGGATCTCATCGTCATGCTGGAAACGCTCGACCGCGGCACCCTGCGCGGCCTGCGGGACCGGGCAATGCTGCTCTTGGGTTTCGCCGGCGGCCTGCGTCGCTCGGAGGTCGTCGGCCTCGACTGCGGCCGCGACCAGACCGAGGATTCTTCCGGCTGGATCGAAATCCTCGACAAGGGCATGCTGTTGCGGCTGCGCGGCAAGACCGGCTGGCGAGAGGTCGAAGTTGGGCGCGGCTCGTCCGATGCGACCTGCCCGGTCGTTGCGCTGGAGACCTGGCTCAAGCTTGCGCGCATCGCCCACGGTCCGCTTTTTCGTCGGGTGACAGGGCAAGGCAAGAGAGTCGGAGCCGACCGGCTCAACGACCAGGAGGTCGCCCGCCTGGTCAAACGCACCGCGCTGGCGGCCGGCGTGCGTGGCGATTTGCCCGAAGGCGAACGCGGTCAAAAATTTGCCGGGCATTCGCTGCGCGCCGGCCTCGCCTCCTCGGCCGAGGTCGACGAACGCTATGTGCAAAAGCAGCTTGGCCATGCCTCGGCTGAAATGACTCGCCGCTATCAGCGCAGACGCGATCGCTTCCGTGTCAATCTCACCAAGGCGAGCGGACTATAGGCCGGGCACGCCCCTCCCCTGCCCTTCGGATGCCGAGAAGTGCGTTATCGCCAGGATAGCTGGTCCTTCGGCAACCGGCCGCTTGGGTCGAATACGGTTACCTTGTGCGGCAGACCCGGACCCCAGTCCCAAAGGACCAGGTTACGATCCTCCATCTCGGCGCTCGGCGCGAAACTTGGGACCACAATGCCGGCAATACTCCGAGGCCGCAGCCGGTCGTAGACGGACCAGGACGCCGGGCGCTCTCCGTCGCTAAGCGCCGTCGCCCAGGCGCAGGCCATGTCCTCGAGCGCGATAGAAAATTCTCCCCTCGCCTCGTCCGTTGTCAGATCCACGATGTCATCGCAGTCGATCTCATAGGAACACAGCACGCAAGGATCGATCCGGTGCGCGAACCCCTGGTTGGCTTCCTTGACCGCTGTCATGATGGTCAGCGCCAAATAGAGCGCCGGCACGCCTTTGGGATTAAATCGCGCACCTCTGATCGCCGCCCCTTCGCCGGAAGTCGGCTTGAATGCCCAACGTGGATCGTGTGCCCGGTAGCAGGTTCCAACGAACCTCAAGCGAAACCACCAACAGCCATGTGATCGAGATAATCACGGACCGCAGCGGCCTTGCCTTCCTTCACCAGCGCTTCAGCAGTGCGTCCGCCAAATGCTGGAAGCGGCTGAGCTCGATACCAAGCCATCGCCTGCTCCTTGCCGCCCGCCCAATCCGTCACACGACTGATGATCTCAAGCATTTCCCGCAGACGCCCCTGTGTCTTAACCGTAGCGCTGCGCTCTGAGCGATAAAGGGTCTCGCGAGCAAGACCGGCGGTCTGGGCCAACTGGCCCTTGGACATGCCAAAACCGTCCGCGACCTGCTCGATCGCAATCTTCCCGTTCCGGTCCATATAGGACAAGATGAGAGGTCCATTCTGCTCGGGGATCTTGAGTGCATGGGCCACAGAATTCATCCTACCATATTGAGAGTCATATTTCTTGTGCAAAAGATATGGCAGTTCTCGGCACCTTTCAAGCCCAGGACCGAACCATTCAAGCTGCTGCCACCGCCCTAGCACGCACGCGGATCAAGCTGACCGTGCGCGCTTATGTCGAAGCAGCGAGTTCGGCAAACACCCGTCGCGCCTATGCCGCCAACTGGAAGCATTTTTTGAGCCCGGCGCCGGCGTCAGCCTCGGAAAGATCCCCCTCCTGGCCACTACGCGGCGAGCGGATAGCTCTCGCCGGCCCAGGCAGAGAACTTGGCGGCAAAGGCCTTGAGGTCGTCAATCGCGATGTGGTGCGCGATTGCGAACTCGACTTGCTGGGCCAGCGGGACCTCGCCGAGAAAGGCGCTGATATGACCGGGGTGCTGCTTGGCCAGATCGATATCAGCAAGGCAATGCGCCAGCGCCGCGTCGTCCAGTTGATCACTGTAGGGTGCGTTCACCGTCGTCAGGACTGAGCCTAAATGCTTGCTCATAGTGCGCGTAAAATAGTCATTTCCGGCTTGTCGCACAAGCTGCCGCCCCTCTTCCGCACCATCGGCGATCCGGGACGTCAGCGTTGTTCTCGTGACCCAAATCGGCCAGGATCGCCCTCCAAGATCGCCGACGACGACGCACGGCGTTCCCTTGACGAGAAAAGCGCGGATTTCCCACCCGGCCGGAGCCCGAGAATGACTGAGCAAAAACCCGCCCGCCTGCCCGACGCCGCTTCCGTCGAAACCGTGCTCGCAGCTTTAGAGCCGCAGTCGGCCGACGTCGAACTCGCCCCTGCCCTGAACAAGGCCTTTCCGGGCTTCGTCTTCACCGTCGCGACCATCGACGATCCCTACTGGTGCAACCCTCACGACGTTGTCGCTGCCGACGGCACCCGCCTCGGTGACCATCGCGCCTGGGTCGAGTATGAACTGGCCGAAGTCGGCAGTGACCTCAACGCCTTCTGGAATCGGCATCGCCAGAGCGGGGAAAAATTCGCCGAATGGCGCGGTACCACGGCCTTCGCCTTTGCCCCGACCGGTCCCGGCGTCGCCGACTTCGTGCAGATCTCGCTCGGCCGCGAGATTGAGGTTCTGGCCGGCGCGGCGGTCGATCCCGACTATCGTCCCCGCAATGTCGACGATCTGTTCGAGCCGACCTGGGTTCAGCGCGGTTCCGAGGTCGAGACACAACAGCTCGCAGGGCCAGTCTACCGGCTGCGTGGCCGTTCCGGCGGCGGCATCGTCCACATGCGCAGTTTTTTGGCCCGCAGGACGCGCATCGAACGCGAACTGCGCGAGGCGCAGCGGCCCGAGCTGGAAAACCGTGTCATCCGCGAGGTCAGGCCAGACGGCACGCTCGACACCGCGTTTTTCGATGCCAATCCCGACTGGTTCGATTTCGTGCCGCGCGAAAACCGGTTTTTTGCGGACTGGGAACGATCAAGTGCGGCGGCCAACCGTATCTTTGCGCACTGGGCCTTCGACATCCACGACCTCGAGGATCGCGACCGGCGCGAGATCGGTTTTATCCCGCGGCCGCTCAAAATGCCGACTGAGCGGCTGCTCGCCGACGAAGGCGTCTCCGTACACCGGCTGATGGAGCGGATCGAGGCGATCGACACCGAAATCGGTCTGCCTTTCGCCTGGTTCTTTCTGATGACCCACGGCCACTGGGTCGATCCAAATGTCGGTCGCGCCATCGCCGACGGCCTGCGCACGGGCCGGGTGCGGCTACCTGACCAGGACGCCGCCATTCTGCTCGCCTGGGCGGACAAACCGTATCTGTTTTGAGCAAGCACCATGAGCCTGCGGCTCTCGAACCTGCGTCAGACGCAAAACTGCTGCGCGCCGAGGGAACCATCTTCGGGGGGTCTGGGCGATGAACGCCGGCACACTTTCGTCTGGTGAGCGAACTCGACACCATTATTCCGTTCTCACACTTGGCGTTTATCGTGAATGCGAAGGGCTGATGAGCGCCGCCCTCTCCTCCGACGAGGTATCAGCTGGAAACACTTAGTTTAGCTTCTTCAAGGGAGACGAAAGATGACATGGCCGCTTTGCAATGTCGGGTCAGCGCGGTCGAGTTTAATCTGCAGATATTCGTCAGAAGCTCAATGTCGTGATCACTTGCCATGCGCCGGTGCGGGTCGCCTAAGGAATCCGAAAGGAATTTGGGCGGGACGCTTGGGTAAGCAGGATTTGTGCTTGGGAAAAGCAGGATTTGTCCGCAGACAAAATCGCCGAATTGTGTAGCATATTCAGTTGCATGAATCACATCGTGTGATCCTCTCCCGAGACCATTAAGCTTTTGTTAACTTTAAATTTCTTGCCCGGGCGAACGAATCGGACATAATGACGGTTGCTTGGCGCTTTTACGTCAAAAATCGTTTTTAGAGAGTCTCGATCGAATGAACGTGAGTTCGCCCGTTCCTACGAAAATCCCGCTGCTGTTCGAGAAGAGTATCCTCGATCAGGGCGACCAGATATCGAAGAAGTTGCACCTGCTTTCGATGCAGCGCTTCCCTCCCCACGCAAAGAAAAATCTTCGTTCGTTCTCGCTGGCGGAGGTTGCCACGTATCTGGGGGTTTCCCAGAGCCATCTGAAGAAGCTGCATCTGGAAGGAAAGGGGCCGGTGCCGGAAACCTCGACGTCGGGCAGACGCTCGTACACTGCTGAACAGATGCTTGAGCTGCGCCAGTATCTCGACCAGTACGGTCGGTCTGACGCCCGCATGTATGTTCCCCATCGGCGGCCGAGCGAGAAGCTTCAGATTTTAGCTGTGGTTAATTTCAAGGGGGGGAGTGGGAAGACCACTACCGCTGCCCACCTCGCCCAATACCTTGCGCTTACCGGGCACCGTGTCCTAGCTGTCGATCTCGATCCGCAAGCGTCGCTTTCTTCGTTGCATGGGTTCCAACCTGAACTCGACCAGACGAAATCGCTTTACGACGCGATTCGTTATGACGGCGAGAGGGTGCCTCTCTCGGAGATCATCAAGCCGACGAATTTCCCGGGCTTGGACATCGTCCCAGCGAACCTAGAGTTGCAGGAATTCGAATACGACACGCCTCTGGCAATGACGGACAAGTCGTCGAATGTGGGCAGGGCGTTTTTCACGCGCATCTCGAAGGCATTGATGGAGGTCGACGATCGCTACGATGTCATAGTTATCGATTGTCCGCCGCAGCTTGGCTACCTGACGATCGCCGCACTGACAGCGGCGACCTCAGTGTTGATCACGATCCATCCACAGATGCTCGATGTTATGAGCATGGGCCAGTTTCTGCTGATGCTCGGGAACATCCTGGAGCCGATCAGGGCGGCCGGTGCGGAGGTGAATCTGGAGTGGTATCGCTATCTTGTTACTCGATTCGAACCCACGGATCAGCCGCAAGCGCAGATGGTGGCGTTCCTGCATACGCTGTTCGGCGAATTCATTCTCAAGAACCAGATGCTGAAATCAACGGCGATTTCCGATGCGGGGATTACCAAGCAGACCCTCTACGAAGTCGAAAAGAATGCAATGACCCGTTCCACATACGAGCGGGCAATGGAAGCCTTGGACGTCGTAAACGGCGAAATCGTAGCTTTAATTCATGAGGCATGGGGGCGTTGACTTTGTCTGCTGACAAAAGTGGACTTTTGCCAAATGTATTCAATGGACTACGCGCTATCTGGAGGTAAAATATGGCACGTAAGAATCTTCTTGCAGGCCTCGTAGAAGCGGGGACCGACGACCGGGCGTCATCGGCCTCCGCTGCGGCATATCCGATCCGCGGCGCGTCAAAATCCATGATCCGCTCTGTCAACGAATTGGCAAAGCAAGCGGATGCGTATCTTGAGGGCGAGCATGTCGTCGAACTCGACCCAAGCGCAGTCGACGGTTCGTTCGTTTCTGACCGCATGGGCGACGACGAGGAACAATATCAAGAGCTGCTGGAAGCGATTCGGGAGAGGGGGCAGGATTCTCCCATACTTGTCCGTCCGCATCCGAGCTCAGACGGCCGCTACATGATCGTCTTTGGCCATCGCAGGGTCCGAGTCGCCCGCGAGTTGGGACGGAAGGTGAGGGCGGTCGTCAAGGAGATCGACGATAAGACCCATGTAATTGCCCAGGGACAGGAGAATTCCGCTCGGGCAAATCTCAGTTTCATCGAGAAGGCGATGTTCGCAAAGCGCCTTGAGGATTTGGGGTACGACAGAGATGTGATCTCGTCAGCATTGACCTCGAACGCCGCTGCGGTCTCGAAGATGGTATCAGTTGTCACAAGAATTCCGACATCTGTGATCGGCAAGATTGGATCAGCTACGTCTATAGGCCGCGAGCGGTGGGTTGAGCTGTCTCTGCTCGCCGGCAAGAAATCTGAAGTGGTTAATGCAATCTTGTCCGAACCAGAATTCGGTGAGCTGGAGAGCAACGAACGCTTCGACAGGCTGCTAGTAGCCTTGAATGCGAAGGGGAAGCCGGTTCGCAAGGCAGCCGTGAGGTCCCAAGCACAGTCGTGGGTCCCCGAGGACAAATCAGTTAGCGTCAGCGTCAAGAAAGCAGGCAAGGCCATCACGATCGCCGTGAAGGAGATGGACGGCAGCCGCTTTGGGACGTGGATATCCGATAATCTGAGCAACCTTTATGAGGCGTTCAGAAAGTCGGAGAAGACATCAACAGGAGACTGAAACCGCAAAAGAAAAAGGCCCCCGAACGTCACCGTCGCGGAAGCCCTTCTCGTCTGTCGCAAGCTGAGAATCGCATTTCCCCGAATCACTGTCAAGAGTCGTGGCGCCGTTTTGGTGAGCAGAATTCTTTTGCCTGATCGAGGGTGAAAGAAAATGGAGACGGGTATTGCAACGACGCCCTTTGGGCGGCGACCGATGTCGCTTGCCATGTTGGCAGCGCAAAACGAGTCACGTGAGATTCCCAAGGGCAGGGTCGTCGACAAGTGGCAGATCTACCGCAACCTCTGCGAAGGCAAGAGCATCGTCGGCATCGGCGATCGTGCTCTGGCCGTCCTGAATGCGTTGCTATCGTTCTATCCTGACAGTGAGTTGAGTGAGGAAAACGACCTCATCGTCTTTCCTTCGAACGCTCAGCTGTCCCTCAGGGCACACGGGATGCCTGATGCCACGCTCAGGCGGCACCTGGCGGCTCTTGTGGACTGCGGGCTGATCATCCGTCGGGATAGCCCGAACGGCAAGCGTTACGCCCGCAAGGGCAGAGGAGGGGAGATCGAGGAAGCATTTGGCTTCTCCCTGGCGCCGCTGCTGGCCCGGGCTTACGAGTTCGAGGCAGCAGCCGAGCGTGTTCGCGCCGACAACAGGGCGCTCAGGCTTATGAGGGAGCGGATCACCTTGCACCGCCGCGACATCCACAAGCTGATAGAGGCGGCTCTTGACGAAGACGTCCCTGGCGACTGGGGAGGCCTGTGGAAGCGCTTCCGCGGCGTTGTGGAGGCAATTCCGCGCCGAGCTTGCATTGCCGAGCTCGAGCCGATTGTCGCGGATCTTGCGGCATTGTACGAGGAAGTGACTAAGCTGCTCGACAATCATATGAAATCCACGAATTCGGGCGGCAATGACTCTCAAAACGAGCGGCAGCAATCTGATTCAAATACCGACTCTATTTTTGAATTTGAACCTGCTTTAGAGAAAAGCGGGGCGCCGGCCGAGCCAAGGACGAGAACCGCAGAGCCCCTGAAAGCCTTTCCGCTTGGGCTTGTGCTGAAAGCCTGCCCGGAAATTGTGGACTATGCCGTCGACGGGATCAGCAACTGGCGCGATCTCATGATCACCGCCGCCCAGGTGCGGGGTTACCTTGGTGTCTCGCCATCTGCATATGAGGAGGCCTGCCATGCGATGGGCCAGGAAACCGCTGCGATCGTGATTGCCTGTATCCTGCAACGTGCTCAGCACATCAATTCCGCCGGGGGCTATCTGCGCGTGCTGACTGACAAGGCCAGGGCGGGGGCGTTTTCGGTCGGGCCGATGCTGATGGCGGCACTGAAGGCGAATGGCGTAACGGCGAGGATGGCAGGATGACGACCGCCAATTCCACAGCCGGTTCAACCTAATATGGCTTCGCAGGATCGAGAGGCTGGCGGCCCCTTTGTTGGTTGGACAATGTCCAGGCGATCAATTTCATGGGACGGGAGAGGAATTCATTGGCCCGAACAGGTCGCATCATGCGGCTACAAACGGTGCCATTGCCTTCGCCACGCCGACAACGAGCGATAGTGGCGCATGCGCAAGCCACCCCACGGCCGATCGAAGCAGGCCTTGCAATTATTCGATTTGCTGCGTTTAACTCGAAGGTCTTGGATTTCAAAAACGGGATGGCCTAACCGCCTGTCCAATTTGCAATAGTACAAAGGAAACGCATATGGCGACTGGAACGGTGAAGTGGTTCAACAGCACCAAGGGATTTGGATTTATTCAGCCCGACAACGGCGGTCAGGATGTTTTCGTCCACGTTTCCGCTGTCGAACGCGCGGGCCTCTCGACTCTGAATGAAGGTCAGAAGATCAACTATGAAATCGAACAGGACCGCCGCACTGGCAAGTCCTCTGCCGGCAGCCTCAGTAAAGCCGGCTAAATTTCTCCTGCGTCCCGGCAAGAGGGGAATGAACGCGAGATAAGGCGGAGTTTGATCTTCCGCCTTTCTTTCAGATTCTGAGCAGATCATGCCGATAGCAGCCGCGCGCTCCCGCACGACCCTAGAGAGATAAAGTCAGGCCGCGACCTTCTTGCTCGCCCGCTTCGCCGGCGCCAGCTTTTCCGGCTCTTTCGGTTTGCGGCCGAGCCCCATGGTCTTAGCCAACGCCGAGCGCGCAGCGGCGTAATTTGGCGCGACCATCGGATAGTCTGCCGGCAGGCCCCATTTGACGCGGTACTCGTCCGGCGTCAGCCCGTAGTGGGTCGACAGATGGCGCTTTAGCGATTTGAACTTCTTTCCATCGTCAAGGCAGATGATGTAGTCCGCCATCACGGACTTTTTGATCGGGACAGCAGGCTTGAGAGCCTGCGGCTGTTCTGCGGAAACGCTGCCGGCCGTTCCTTTCAGCGCCGCATGTACTTGGCCGATCAGGGCGGAGAGGTCCCCCACCGGAACCGGATTGTTCGAGACATAGGCTGAGACGATCTCGGCGGTAAGCTCGATGAAGGCGTCGAGGTTGTGGTCGGCTTCTTCTGTCATGAAATTCTCCGGGTCGTTTGAAAGACAGCAGGCGAAGTCTTGCTATATAGTGATGATTGTGGCTGAAAGCAATAAATGTCTCAGCACCTTAAGTATCGCCATAAGCTATCGCTGATAAGCGTCGGCCCTGGAAATCGTTTCGGCTGCCGCGCGCGCCGGAACCGACGTGCAGCCATGCGGTCTTGAGCTTTGTAACTCCGAAAATAACGTAGCGAAATTCCGCGCTACACGAAAATACGGCCAGTGAATGAAACTTGGCATCTATTCCTGGCGTCTTCTACGGATGACCGTTTCTTCTTTTTTGCGAACCGTTTGGCCTGTCGCCGGAGCTCGGTCCGAGAATGAAGTCAAACACGGGTTGGGGCTGACCGAGCACTGTCACCTGCAAGGCTGCCGGGGTCCGTACCGCGGCTTCTGCGTGGTCGGCGAGCCCTGCGGGCGACATGCCGAGCGAGCGCTCGAAGGTATGATCCGCTGCGTTCAGCCGACGAAGGAGCGCCGCGGCGCGTCCGGCATGACGTATCGCTGCCACGTGCTTGCCTTCGCGGATCTTCACGCCGGCTGCCGATAACAGGATCAATCCCTTGAAGAGCGTCCGAAGCGGAGCGCCTCGGCCTGCAACTTGCCACAGCCCTTCCCACGCCTCATGGGCTTCCCAGTAATAGCCGTGGTTGAAGAGGTCGAGACCCCAGAGGAATATGTCTGAATCCAGCGACGCCTTTGCCGCCAACGGCATGGCTTCGCTGTTGTAGCTATGTCCCGCGGGATCGCGCACGGGATGCGGTTGCCTGCCCGGCAGATACGCATAGGACGGAAAGCTCTTTTCCGGCAGCCAGCGTCGGCGCAACATCGAACCAATAGCCATCAAAGCCGTATAGCACACCGGTGGGAGGACCCAACCTCCGGTATGCAGTGGGTCGCTGCGGGCAGCGGAAAAGTGCAGGCATAGGCTTCCACAAACTGTGCGAGACTGCCCCAAGGCACATTCTCGAAATTGAGCTAGCCAAATCCCACGCCACCAGACATTAACCAGACAGCGTTCATGACCACCGCTTCGATGCTAGCGATCAAGCTTAGCAGTCGGGGATGCAGCCGAATTGTTCGGCTGAGGAAATATGTGCGAGCGAGGCTGTCGCCGCTGGGTTTAGAGGGGGAGGGAGGACCGGCTCGAGCAGATTTGAAAGGCCAGTCGTTGTCCAGATCAGCCGCCACAGCTCGGAGCGTGTCGTGTTCGATATCAATGACGCGTCCAATATCTTGCTACGACATCTCGATCGTCAGACTGAGAAGCGCAAGATAGCGATGGACGCCTGTCTGCGCGTATTGCGTGGAGAGGCTCATCCAACATCCGCTCGGCGTGCTTTCGTCGCTGCCGCGCTCGAAGCAAAGATTTTGCGTGGCGATTGAGAGCTATGACGGCGCTCATGAATTTCGTCCATCTCGGCATCGCCGTCGGAGATACTTTATGTGTGGGGCACCCGGTCCTGCCGAACTGGCAATGTCGGCATTGTGGCCGCTCCGAGCCGGGCCGAATTCCTTGACCTCGCCGACGAGGATCATCAGCTTTCGGGGACCGCTCTTCGGGGGCAGCGCGGAAGCAAGCGCGTAGGCGGCGCTTCGATAGGCGACGGTGCGGCCAGCAGAGGAAGAGGGCAGGCGGGGTTGCGGTTGGCGGATGAAGGTCCGGGAGAGAGGCTCCCGGCGTCCGCCGCGGAGCAAACCCATGACACACATGGAAATTCAGGTACCGACGCGGAACGCGCGTGCAGGCTACAAGGTGGATGTGAGCCGCGGCCAGTGCGTCGGCCGCGTGTCGTCGGAGTGGTTCAACCGACCGGCCGACGAGCGCTACCTGTCCCTCACCGACCTCCGGAACTCGGTAAGGGCGCGATCGCAGCGCAGCCGCACGCGCATTGTCGAAAGCGAACGGATCCGCGTCGAAGCCAGCCGCGACGACGCGGAACGCCTCCTACTCATGCTGCCCGATGCCGAGGCACCCGTTGCCCCCACGCATTGGAGTTTTGGTCAGCTTGCCAGCCTGGTCGGCGCACCGGCTGCATATCTGCGCCAGCTCCCGGCCCCGCTCGCCGCCATCAATCTCCAGTACGGGCTGAATTCGCAGCGGGCAGAGCAGGTAAAGACACTCGAAATCCAAAACGGTCGCCTCGAGTTGCGAGCAGTGACCGGTCCCGACTACGGGAGGATTTTCGACCATGAGCTGGTCGAGGCCGTGCAGAAGATTGCCGGCAATGGCACCGGGGATACGCGCTGGAAGGTGCCGGGCGTACTCGACTGGTCGACGGGAATCTACAACCCAAATGTCGACATCTCCAAGGACACCACGACGCTCTATGCCTCCGACCGCGACGTTTTCCTGTTCCTGGTTGACGACCTCAACCCGATCGAGGCCGGAAAGCTGTCGAACGGCGATTCAGATATTTTCTTCCGTGGCTTCTATTGCTGGAACTCGGAAGTCGGTGCAAGGACGCTTGGAATCGCGAGCTTCTATCTCCGCGCAGTCTGCCAAAATCGCAACCTTTGGGGCGTAGAAAATTTCGAAGAAATCACCATTCGCCATTCAAAGTACGCCGCCTCGCGTTTCGCCCTGGAAGCCGAGCCGGCGCTGATCCAGTTCGCCGATTCCTCGCCCATGCCGTTCGTCAACGGCATCAAGGCGGCGCGGCAACGGATCGTCGCTCGGGATGACGAAGATCGCCAGAGCTTCCTGCGCAAGCGCGGCTTCTCAAAGGCCGAGACCACGAAGATCATCGATACTGTGCTGCTGGAGGAAGGCAGGCCGCCAGAATCGATTTTTGATTTCGTCCAGGGCATCACGCGGGTCGCGCGCGACAAGTCGCATCAGGATGTTCGTCTGGACATGGAGGGCAAGGCCAAGAAGCTTCTCGACTTCGCCGCCTGATCCTTCCGATGGCGGCGTGGAGGACCTCCGGTCGCCGGCCTCATGTCGGTGATCTCCGCCAAGCCAGCGCCGTCCTCAAAAGCACGAAGACGGCGCTTTTTCTTTTTCAGTAACAGGTCATACGGACCAATGGCTTTCGGCCGGCCTGTCGTGACAAACTGGAGCATCACCGTCGACCGGCAAGCACTGATCCATATGCCGATGGACCACGCCAACGTCCTGGAGGCCCTCGGCCTCGGTCGCCTTGAAATCCGCGAACCGAACTAGAGCAGCGCTCCTTATCCCGCCCCATCAATCGTTGCCGCAGGCGGATGGCGCTGGCGTGAGGCCTGGAGGCAGAGGGGGGAGGGGAGGGTTCCTGACGGGCTTGGAGGTTCGGGGAGAGGCCCCGGGCCGCCCGTCATGGAGAACCTGACCATGGCTAAGAACGCCATTCAGAAGATCGCGATGAACGCCGCGGAGAACATCCCCTATGACAAGCTGGTGCTGTCACAAAAGAATGTCCGGCGTATCAAGGACGGCATGTCGATTGAGCAGCTCGCAGAAGACATCGGACGGCGAAAGCTGATCCAGAGCCTGAACGTGCGCCCCGTGCTCGACGGCGAGGGCGAGGAGACCGGCACGTTCGAGGTGCCCGCCGGCGGCCGGCGTTATCTCGCACTAGGCATCCTCATCAAGCAGAAGCGGCTGGCGAAGAATGAGCCGATCCCCTGTGTCGTCAACCGCAGGCAGGAGACCTCGGCCGAAGAAGACTCGCTTGCCGAAAACCTCCGCCGCGCCGACCTGCACCCGCTCGACCAGTTCCGGGCCTTCAAGACGCTCAGCGATCAGGGCCTCGATCCAGACGAGATCGGCGCCCGCTTCTTCGTGTCGCCGGCAACGGTGAAGCAGCGCCTGCGGCTGGCATCGGTGTCGCCAAAACTGCTCGAGCTCTACGAGAAGGACGAAATCCGGCTCGAACAGATCATGGCGTTATCGATCTCGGACGACCACGCGCGCCAGGAGCAGGTCTGGGAACGGATCTCCGGCTCGCACACGCAGGAACCCTACTACATCAGGCGCCTGCTGACGGAGACCACGGTCGGGGCCGATGATCGGCGCGCGGTCTATATTGGTGCCGAGGCCTATGAGGCGGCTGGCGGCGTCATCCTTCGCGACCTGTTCGAGCAGGATTCCGGCGGCTGGTTCCAGGATGCAGCACTTCTCGAGCAGCTGGTCTTCGACAGGATGAAGGTTGATGCCGAAGCCATCCGCGCCGAAGGCTGGAAATGGGTCGAGGCGGCGATCAGTTTCCCCTATGGCCACACCTCCGGCATGCGGCGCATCTATGCCGAGGCCCAGGAGCTCAGCGCCGAGGAGATCGAACGCTACGACGCGCTGAAGGCCGAGTACGACAAGCTCGATGCGGACTATGCCGCGGCTGAGGATGCCGACGAAGCAATCGAGGCGAAGCTCGATCAGCTGGGCGCCGAACTCGATGCAATCGACGATCGTCCTCAAAGCTACGACCCAGCCCAGAAGGCCATTGCCGGTGTCTTCGTGACGCTCGCTGCCAACGGCAGGCTCCAGGTCGAGGCCGGTTTCGTGCGGTCCGAGGACGAGCCTCGCTCCGAGACGGACGACGTCGGTGAGCGCGAGGAAGGCGACGCCGAGGGCGAAACCCAATCCAATGGTGACGACGATGGCGATGGTGTTGTCGTCAATGGCAAGCCGGTGGGTGAGAGCTCTGGCGACGACGGCGAGGACGAGGGTATCAAGCCACTGCCCGATCGCCTCGTCTTCGACCTGACCGCGCAGAGGACGCTGGCAATGCGCAACGCGCTCGCCGGTGACGTCGACATCGCCTTTGTCGCGGCACTCCACGCCTTTGTTCTGCAGGTGTTCTATCGCTTCGCGCCGGACACCTGCCTTGAAATCAGCCTGAAGAGCGGCAGCTTCTCCCAGGTTGACGGTCTTGCCGAGACGTCCTGGGCCAAGGAGATCGCCGAGCGGCACGAAGCCTGGGACCGCGAGCTTCCCGATGAGGCGGAAGGCCTGTGGGATTTCCTTCTCGGCCTCGACGAGGCAAGCCGCAAGGCGCTGTTCGCGCACTGCGTCTCGTTGACCCTCAACGCGGTGGTCGAACCATGGAACAGGCGGCCGCGGGCGCTCGAGCATGCAGACGTGCTGGCCAACTCACTCAAGTTCGACATGGTCGACGCCGGCTGGACGCCTACGGTCGAGTTCCTCGGTCGCCTCACCAAGGCGCGGATTCTGCAGGCTGTCCGTGAAGCCCGTGGCGCAGACTCCGCGCAGCTGATCGACCACATGAAGAAGGACATCATGGCGCGTGAAGCCGCCCGTCTTCTCGAAGGATCGAACTGGCTGCCGGAGCCGCTGCGCCTCGACGTCGACGAAGTGGCTAACGATGCTGGCGACGCCGTCGCCGTCGCCGGCGAGACGCCGGACGAGGCGGCGCACGATAGCGATGCCGCCGAACTGCCGGCCTTTCTCGCCGAGGATGCAGATCTGTCCTCCGATGAGCCGGTGACCGACGGCGACGAGACGGACCACCTCCAGGCCGCCGAATAATCGGCCCTCCCGTTCCGCACCGGGCCCGGCACATCAGCCGGGCCCATTCTGTTTTCCAAGATGGAGAAATTCGCATGCCCGCACATATCATCTACGAATCCGCCCCTTTGGGGAGCGTCATCCGCTACTCGGACGGCGCGGCGAAACCGCCGTCGCGCTTCACAAAAAAGCTCGCGACCTGGGAAAGCCGCAACGGCGTCGGTCGACTGGTCAAGAAGGAACCGCCACGCGAGCGAACTACCTATAGTTCGCACGCTCACTTCATTCTGCATGAGGGCGATTTCGGCAAGGGCGGCGTCATCGTCGTCTCGGTCAGACGCACCTGGTCCGTCGAGAGCGACCTGCGTTTCGAGATCGTCGAGCGTCCCGCGATCGGCATGGTCCGGGTCTTGCAGGAACTTGGCGACAGCCCGGAACTCCTGCATCTCGCCGAAAACCGCGATGCCGCCAAACGCTGGCTCGCCAGCAATGCGTATAGCCGGGCCTATCTCGAGGAGGTCTCCGCCGACGAGGTTGGCGCCGATGTCATCGAGGGCCGTACCGCCGCCTGACCGTTTCACCGCATAAAACCAACTGATGACGGGCCCGCGGTCGCAAGCGATCGCCGGGCCTGTTTCGTTTCATGGAGGTCGACATGTTCGACTGGAACAGAAGTTGCTCCTATGACGAGCAGCATAAGAGACGTTTTCACACGACGGCCCGTTCGCGGCTGAAGAAACTTGCGGCCCAGCTTGCCCTGCCGTCGCACAGCTATGACCTGCGCTCGAACAAGGCAGGCATCGCCGTTTCCGGTGAAATCACCCTGCACCATGACCGAACCTACATCCAGGTCGGCCAGTTCGGTATGTCCTCTGGACACGGCATTCTTATCCGCACCTGCAAGGGCCGCAAGGACTATACCGGCGGAGCCAACCACTTCGTCGCGCTCGGCATGCTCGACGACATCCCGGCGCTGGCCGCCGCGGTCCGGGCAATCACCGGCGTCGGTCGGGATGCAGCACATTCCTCCGATCGGCACGCCGCCTGAAACCGCCCCCCGGCATCGGAAGCCTGCGACGTCGCCGGTGCAAACCCGCGCGGCGCCGCAGAACTGTCCAAGGCAAGTATGTCCGACGACGATCCCGGCAAGCGCGGCCACGCGCGTCGGTCCGCTACGGAACCCACATCGAAGATCACCATTCCGACCCACTCGAGCCCGGCCATTGCGCCGGGCTCTTTCGTCTTCAGGTCACACCACACGGTGTCGATCTGCTTCAGGAGCAACCGCCATGACCTCCAATCCACCTTTCAGAAAGGTGCTCGCCGGCGTCGCCACGCGCGAGCAGATGTTCCAGCTGTTCAACCATCACAAGGACACCCCCGATCTCGATCCGCTTTCCGGCACGCCCTACTCCGGCGAGTGGTTCGAGATCGAGGCCTCCTCGTACCATTTCATCCTCGGACTGCTGCCGCCGCTCTTCCAGAGGCTCGGCCTGTTCGGCATGTCGGAATTCAAGGCCGGCAACGTGACCAGCGTCTTCTTCGCGATCAGGATCCGCGGCCGCGAACGCTGGTTTCATGGCTTTTGCGACCTCTCGGATCGGCAATCTCCAGACAAGATGCGTGCCGCCATCATCGCCCACGAGACGGGCGCGACCGACAGCATGACCCGAGAGGAAAAGCTCGAGGCCATTTGGAACGCCACGCATCCGGACTTCAAGGGAATTGCCGGCGAAATCAATCCCGATGCTTGGCCCGTCGAGCACCACGGCAAACGCACGATGCTGGTCGATGGCGGTCGCGAAGGCACGATCCTGAAGCTGCTCGAGGACCTGTCGGACGATGAGATCGACAGCCATATGTCGGCGATACGCGCACATGCCAAGAGGAGAGGAAGCAACGATGCGAACCCCTCGTAGAGAGTCGCCACTGGCGGCCGCGCGCACCTATGAAGCGCATTCGACCTATACCGCCGGCTTGGGTGTCCCGGATCGTCGCCGATACCGGCGCACGCCACCCGGGGCGCCAACCGTCGCAGCTCTCGTACGTCCCGGAGATACGGTTGCCACCTCCTACAGCATCGGCGATGTCGTCATTGAGGTGAAGGAATATTTCTACGCGGCGCCGACGGGCGAGACGCTTTAGCACTTCACGATCGTCCACGCCGACCCGAATAAGCTGCGCGCACGTATCGGGCCGGTCGTCAGAAGACGGATTGGTCGAAACATCGCTTGCCCGTCGGCGGCCTCTTTCGATAAAGCTCGGACCGATAGAGAAAAAGCGACCCGTTATGCAAGTCGCTTCTCCCAAGGGAAGGCACTATGAGGCAGCAGACTCGACCATTCATCGTGGAGGTCAAACAGAAGCGCGGCATCCAAAAAAGAAGGAACTCTATTTGGGGCGACGTTGACCTGTCAGCAGCTATGGCAGAGACGGCCAAGGCTTCTGAAACAATCGACCTGCCAAATGGTCACGTTGTTGACTCTAGTTTAAGACCTGTTGATGCTGAAGGTGGGAGTAACCCGCAAGCGGAGCATTATATGGCCGACCCCCAGGAAGCTGAATCGCCCCAAATCACTGCTGAAGTGCCGGCCAAGCCGAAGGCGCCTGAGCCGAAGAAGAAAGCTCCGCGAACGCGAAACGCAAAGGCCGAGCCCAAGCAGCCTGCTCGCAGGAACGGCGCCAAAGCGGCGCCCGCAGCCGCTGAAGCTCCCGCAGCAGCCGTCCGCACCGGACGAAAGATCTACTCCTCAAAAGAACGCGCCCAGAAGCTTGGCCAAATCGAGAAATCGATCGGCAGCGGCGAGACCCTCAAAAGCGCCGCAAGGCAGGCCGGCATATCCGAGCAGACCTATTATCAGTGGAAGAAGGCGGCAACGCCGGCCTCGGATGGTGGCGATCTCAAGGATTTGCTCGCGCTCGAGGAAGAAAACAAGCGCTTGAAGGGCCTGCTTGCGGAACGTCTGCGCAAGGAGAACGCCGAGCTCAAGAAAAAGCTTGGCCTCGCGTAGGGCAGTCTGAATCCTGCTGACACGCGCTGCGCCGCTCAAAACGGCACAGGCGGCATATCGCCTTCACTGATGCGCCAAACCCACGAGCCGATCTCCGCTCGCGCAGCGATCATTTCCTGGAGCGACGCTTCGAACGTGTCGTCTGCTCCGGACGGCACGATATAGAGCGCGACTGGCTGCGTCCGGCTCTGGAACATGGCATTCGCAATCGGTTGATCGGCACGCAGATTGTAGCGCAGTCCCTTCACGCTCTTCTCGCGCATCGTTGCGAGCGCCTCGATCAGCTTCTTTTCGTGGATAGACTCGTAGGGAATCCAGTTCTCGGTCACGACCATGACGGCAATCTCCTCGATCACCGCAAGTCCAGCCGGGTTGAGCCCGAAGGTTGCAATCGCCATCAAGTGGGACTGGGGATCAGCCTCCCAGAGCGAAAACTCCCTCTCGAAACGTGTAAGCAAGCGACGATGAAGATCATCGTCGACCATGAATGGAAAGCCGGGCATGTGCCGCACGACCAGCTTGCGGCCGACCCGCGCCGGCTCGAACTCCTTCACCTCACCGACCAAGACCATAAGCCTGCGCGACCCCGACGCCGGCGCGGCCGCCGGCGCCAAAGCCTCCGCCCGACGCTGTTCGATCTCCCCCTTCTTCTCCAGCCGGAATGCCTCCGGCACGAAGAGGGTCTCGGCGAGCGGCCGGCCCTTGACGATCATCTGCTTGGCGGCCTCTGCGATGTGCCATCGCACGTTCCACCAATGCCGCTTGCCGGTCCATAGCGACGTCCAGATCGTCAGCTCGGCCTCGTGCCACAGATAGTGCAGCAGGCCACGCAGCGACAGTTTCCTGGTCTCGCCGGATACGCTGTCGGGACCATTCCCGATCTGTTGTGGGGCCGCCCGGCTCCCCGTCTTCGACAGGCTGAAGTCCAGCTTGAGTGCCGCCATGCCGCTGTCTGAATCGACCTGGATCGCCCCTCCCATCAGGGGCCCGAGCCCCGATAGCTCGTACGGGGATTCATAGGAATCGCAGCATGGATCGTGGCCGCCGCCAGTGAGCGGCATGCGCTTGATCAGATGAAGGTCGCCAATGCGGGCGATGTACATCGGGCAGCCCGGCTCGCGGCACAGGCATAGGGGACGCTCCCTGCGGGCATAGGCGCTCGCCAGTGTCGCCTGCAGGTCAAGCGCCCCTTCCTCGAAGACCTCACTGCCAATTCTAAACCGTCGCATCACCTCCACAGCTCCAGGTTGCCGCCGCATCCCTGTCCGCGCATTGAGTCATGGCTTTGCGCAGAGCGCAACCCGTTTGGTGGATCGGTGCCAGAGGCAGAGCGGGGCCGAGAGGAGTGCGGCCCGGCTGGGACGCAGAGAGTGCCGGCGCGCGGGCCATTCCCCTCTCGCAAAGGACATCTCCATGAACATCGTCACGACCACATCGCCTGTCGCCCGGACGGCCGCTCACCTTGCCGCGCCGGCGTCCACCGCCATCGACAACGCCCGGGCGATCTACCAGGCGGCAATGCCGCTTCTGCCTTTTCTCGAACAGGGCAGGCCTGTCACTACCGCCGTCCTGCGCACCGCCATGGCGACAAGTTTTGGCGGCAGTGATGCGCAGGGATTCTGGGTCTGGAAGGATGCCTACGAGGCGCTCGAAGCCGCCCAGGTGCTGTTCCTGCGGCGGTTCGGACCGGTGATCCTGTCCCGGTCGACCACGCCGCAGGCGACGCTGGCGATGATGAAACGGATCGCCGGGCTCGTTCCCACCCATACGAGACGATCAGACGAGAGCCAGGCCATGCAGCAATTATCGACGCCGCTGCCGCTCGCCTTCGTCACCGCTCACGCCGCAGCGATCTCTTCGTCCGATCTCGTTCTCGAACCGTCGGCCGGCACCGGCCTTCTCGCCGTCCATGCCGAGATCGCGCGGGCCTCGCTCTTCCTCAACGAGTTTGCCGCGATGCGCGTCGATCTCCTCGGTCTCCTGTTCCGGCGTGTACCGGTCTCGCGGCACGACGCTGCCCATATCGATGATCACCTCGATGCCGGCATCCAGCCCTCTGTGGTGCTGATGAATCCACCTTTCACGGTCGGCGCCTATGTCGACGGCCATGTCGCCGATGCTGCATGGCGACACCTCTCCTCCGCATTGGCACGCCTGCGTTCGGGCGGCCGTCTTGTTGCCATCACCGGCACCGGCCTTTCACCCGAAAACCCCAAATGGCGGGCTGCCTTCGAGTGGCTGCAGCAGCAGGGCACCGTCATCTTCACCGCGGCGATCGACGGCCGCGTCTATGCACGCCATGGCACCACCGCCGAAACCCGCCTGACGATCATCGACAAGGTGCCATGCGCGGACCCGTCCGGCTTCGTTTCCTCGCCGGGCAAGGCTTTGGACGTGGAGACGTTGCTTGCCTGGATCGCCGACCTGCCGCCCCGCACCCCGGGCGGCTTCCCAGACTCGATCGGCGCCCGGTCGAACGAGATCCTGCGCAATGCCGCCATACACATAGCGGGCCGATCCGCGGCGAAAGCTGCACCTGTGGTCGCCCCACCGGCTGCCCCGAACGCCATCCGGCCGGTCCGCTCAATCCCGCGGGCGAAGTCCACCCGCTCGGTGACGACAAGCATCACGCCGGCCATCCCCCTCGCCTACGAACTGCGCGACTGGATGCCGGAGGAGGGCGGCCGGCTCACCGACACGATCTACGAGCCCTATGTACTTCAGTCGATCCACATTCCGCGGGCCAAGCCGCATCCGACGCCGCTCGTGCAGTCGGCCGCCATGGCCGCCGTCGCACCCCCGAAGCCATCCTACCGGCCGCTCCTGCCTGACACGATCGTTGATGAGGGCCTGCTGTCTGACGCCCAGCTCGAGAGCGTGATCTATGCCGGCGAAGCGCATTCCGGCCATCTCGCCGGCGCCTGGACCGTCGACGAGACCTGCGATGTCGTCTCGGCCGCAGCTGACGGCGCCGACAATGCGGTTCGCTTCCGCCGTGGGTGGTTTTTGGGGGACGGCACTGGCTGCGGCAAGGGCCGCCAGGTCGCCGGCATCATTCTCGACAACTGGCTGCAGGGCCGCCGGCGCGCGATCTGGATCTCCAAGTCCGACAAGCTGCTGGAAGATGCCCAGCGCGATTGGGCCGCACTCGGCCAGGAGAAACTCCTGGTCCAACCCTTGTCCCGTTATCGGCAGGGCATGCCGATCCGCCTTGCCGAAGGCATCCTGTTCACCACCTACGCGACGCTGCGCTCCCAGGAACGCGAGGGCAAGAAGTCGCGGATCGCCCAGATCCTCGACTGGGTCGGACAAGAGGCGGGGAGCGGCGAAGCCGCGACTGGGACAAAAGGAAACCAGGCGAGGAGGGCCGACGGCCCGACAGGGATCAAAAAGTCTTTCGACGGGGTAATCGTCTTCGACGAGGCGCATGCCATGGCCAATGCCGCCGGCGGAAAAAGCGAACGCGGCGACGTCGCGCCTTCGCAGCAAGGCAAGGCAGGACTGCGGCTCCAGCACGCGCTTCCCGACGCCCGTGTCGTCTATGTCTCGGCCACGGGCGCGACCGCCGTCGAAAACCTTGCCTATGCGCAGCGCCTCGGCATCTGGGGCAGCGAGGATTTTCCGTTCGCCAACCGTGCCGAGTTTGTGGCCGCGATCGAGGACGGCGGTGTCGCGGCCATGGAAGTGCTTGCCCGCGATCTCAAGTCGCTCGGCCTCTATACCTCACGTTCGCTTTCCTATGACGGTGTCGAATATGACCTGCTCGAGCACGAACTGACCCCGGAGCAGATCCGTATCTACAACGCCTATGCGGACGCCTTCCAGGTCATTCACAACAATCTCACTGCCGCGCTCGAGGCGGCCAACATCACCAGCGGGACCGCCACGCTGAACCGCAACGCAAAAGCGGCGGCGCGCTCAGCCTTCGAGAGCACCAAGCAGCGCTTCTTCAGCCATCTCATCACCTCGATGATGACGCCGACGCTGATCGACGCGATCGAGCAAGACCGTACCGATGGTCATTCGGCGGTCGTGCAGATCGTCTCGACCGGAGAGGCGCTGATGGAGCGCCGGCTTGCCGAAATCCCAACCGAGGAATGGTCGGATCTCCATGTCGACGTGACGCCGCGCGAGTATGTCGGCGGATATTTGATGCATTCCTTCCCGACGCAGCTGTTCGAGGAATATTCGGACGCCGACGGGAACGTTTATTCGCGACCCGCGCATGATGAGGATGGCAACCCTGTTCAATGCCGGGAAGCCGTACGCCGGCGTGACGAGATGATCGAGAAGCTTGCATCGCTGCCGCCGGTCGGCAGCGCCCTCGACCAGATCATCCACCACTTCGGCTGTGACAGCGTTGCCGAGGTGACGGGCCGCTCGCGCCGCATCGTCAGGAAGACCGGCCGCGACGGTGTCGACCGGCTCGCCGTCGAAAACCGTCCGGGCTCGGCCAACCTCTCCGAAACCCAGAGTTTCATGGATGACGACAAAAGCGTGCTGATCTTTTCCGACGCCGGCGGCACGGGCCGCTCCTATCACGCCGATCTCGGCGCGAAGAACCAGAAACTGCGTAAGCACTATCTGCTCGAAGCCGGCTGGCGCGCCGACAACGCCATCCAGGGTCTGGGCCGGACGCACCGCACAAATCAGGTGCAGCCGCCGCTCTTCCGGCCCATGGCCGCCAATGTGAAGGCGGGCAAGCGGTTTTTATCGACTATCGCGCGGCGGCTCGACACGTTGGGTGCGATCACACGCGGCCAGCGTCAGACCGGCGGGGCAGGGCTGTTCCGGCCCGAGGACAATCTGGAAAGCCCCTACGCTCGCGCGGCGCTACGCCAGTTCTACATGCTGCTCCACCAGGGCAAGATCGAAAGCTGCTCGCTTACGACCTTCGAGGCCGTGACCGGCCTGTCGCTGACCACCGACGAGGGCGGCCTGCGCGACGAGTTGCCGCCGATCACGACCTGGCTCAATCGGCTGCTCGCACTGCGCATCGAGACCCAGAACCTCTTGTTCGAGGTCTTCGAGCAGTTGATGACGGGAAGAATAGAAGGCGCCATCGCCGCCGGCACCTACGACAAGGGGCTGGAGACGATCACGGCGGAGAGCATCGTCATCACCGATCGCCGCACCGTCTACACGCATCCGGTTTCGGGCGCGCAATCGCATGTGCTGACTGTCGCGCGCAAGGATCGCATCCGCCCGCTCGGCCTGACCGACGTGCTGGCAACCGCCCGCGCGGAGCCGCAATCGGTTCTGCTGGTCAACACGCGGTCGAGCCGCGCGGCCGTGCAACTGCCGACGGCGAGCCTCATGCTCGACGACGGAGCCGTCGAGCACCGCGTACGTCTGCTGCGGCCGACGGACGAACTGCGCTTCGGCCGTGATGCGCTCGCCGAGACGCATTGGCAGGCTGCGGAGCGGAAGGTGTTTTGCGAACTCTGGGAGGCGGAAGCCGCCGCGGTGCCGGAGTTCACCACCAGCACCTTCAACATCGTCACAGGGCTCCTCCTGCCGATCTGGCGGCGGTTGCCTGACGACGATTGCCGGGTTTACCGCATCCAGACGGACGCCGGCGAGCGCATCATCGGCCGTCATATCGCGCCGACGCTGGTCGCGACCATGTACCGCAATCTCGGTCTCGATGATGTGCCAACGCTCGCGCCGGAGGAAGCGTGGACCGGCCTGGTCGAGGGCCGGATCGGGCTGCAGCTTGCCGATGGCCTGATCCTGCGCCGCAGCCGGGTTATGAGCGACTACCGCGTCGAACTCATCGGCTTCACCGACGCCATGGTCCCCAGGCTGAAGGCGCTGGGGCTGATTTCCGAGATCATTTCCTGGAAGCTCCGGCTGTTCATCCCGACGGCTGCGCAAGGCCCGGCCCTCCTCGCCGCGTTGCTGGATCGCCATACGCTGGTCGGAGTCACCGACCGTGCCGCAGCGGCTTGAGGGGAGGCGATCATGACCGGCTCGGCTTCCGAGCTAGCGCGCCGCCTCGGCGACCATGCCGAGGCGGTGTGCCGTGAATATCTCTCCAACGGTCATCGCTCCGGCAATCACTGGATCGTCGGCGACGTCCGCAACACCCGCGGCCGCTCCATGCATGTCCGCCTGACGGCCAACGCGAAAGGACCAGCAGGAAAGTGGGCGGACGAAGCCTCGGCAGAATTTGGCGATCTGCTCGATGTCATCCGCGAAAGCTGCGGCCTCGTCGACTTCCGTGACGTCGCCGATGAAGCACGTCGCTTCCTCGCCATGCCGCGGCCGCAGCCCCGGACCTCAGGCGCGCAACGCCAGCCCGCCGCGGCACGCGGCTCTCCCGACGCCGCGCGTCGCCTGTTCGGCATGTCACAGCCGATCGCCGGCACGCTTGCCGAACGCTATCTCGCCGGTCGCGGCATCCTGCTTTCCGCGCACGAGCGCGCCCTGCGCTTCCATCCCCGCTGCTACTACCGGGATCTCTTAACGGGCGAGACGCAGACCCTGCCAGCGCTGATCGCCGCTGTCACCGACCCCGACGGTCGTATCACCGGCCTCCAGCGCACCTGGCTCGCTCCGGACGGCAACGGCAAGGCGACACTCATCGATCCCCGCCGGTCGCTCGGCCACTTGCTCGGTAACGCTATTTGGCTCGGCCTCGATCCCGGGGCCGAGGTGCCGGTCATGGCCGCCGGCGAGGGATTCGAGACGATGGCTTCGCTCAGGACGGTGATGCCGGCGCTGCCGGTGGCCGCCGCCACCTCCGCCAATCACCTCGCCGGCCTGATCTTTCCGCTTGGCTGCCGTCGCCTCTACATCGCAGCCGATGCGGACGCCGCCGGCCGGCATGGCATCGAGCGTCTCAGCCGGCGAGCAGGCAAGGCCGGGATTCTCGCCCTGGCGCTGCGGCCGCAGCTTGGCGACTTCAACGACGATCTGCGCAATCTCGGCCCTGCCCATCTCGCGGCATGGCTCGGCGATCAGCTCGCCCCGGAGGATGCCCGTCGCTTTCTGCCGTCCGGATGAAGGGCTCGGGCCGGCAGGCGGGCAGGGGCGGCGTCATTGAAAGCCTCGCAGGCATGGCGGCGGTCCGCCGGAGAGGCCGCGCCCGCGGCCTGCCTGAGAGGCGATCCCTGCCACCCCCAGTTCACGGCCGCAACGGCTGCGCCGTCCTCCGCTTCGCTCCGGCCTTCGGTGCGGCCGCGCCCGGGGCGCGGCCGGGTTTCGCTGTCAGGCCGCTATTGCGCCCGGCCACAACCGACGGAGCACACCATGACCTACGATCTTCCTTTCGACGACGGCTACGAGCCCTACCACGCCTCCTCGCCGACCGACCGCGTCATCCTCGAACTGCAGATGTACGGCCACCGCCCGCATCAGGACGAACCCGATCCCCGCCCGCTTCCCGACGACACCGTGATCCGTGCCGGCCTCGCCGGGATCGTCGAGACCTTTGCCGGCATGCTCGGCGACACCAGGCTCGAACCCGACCTCGACGACCTGCTCTGGTCCTTCGCAAACGTCTTCCACCGCGCCGCCGAGCGCGTCGCCCGCAGTCTCGACCGCAACGAGGAGGCGCAGCGTTCGAGCCAGGGCGAACAGGACGGCTCCGAAGTGAAGTCGGTCGAGCTGGAACGGCTCACAGCCGAAGGCATAACCTATATCGAGCGCCGCAACGTGCTCGAAATCATGCGCGACGAGGCCGCCGACCTCTACGAGGCGCAGACCGGATCGGCATGGCGGCCGCGCACCGGCTCCAAGGTCTCCCACCAGTCGATGACCGCCGCAGTGATCGACTCCCGCGACTTCCTCGCCGCACGCCGCCGTGCTGACACCGAGGTGCTGGTTCCGGCCGGCACCAAGATCGCTTTCGCGGGAGGCCTCGACTGCAACGAGCATGACCGGATCTGGGACGCGCTCGACAAGGCCCGCGAGAAGCATCCCGACATGGTCTTGCTCCACGGCGGCAGCCCGCGCGGGGCCGAGCGCATCGCCGCCTGCTGGGCCGAGAACCGCAAGGTCACGCAGATCGCCTTCAAGCCGGATTGGAACCGGCACGCCAAGGCGGCTCCGTTCCGCCGCAACGACCAGCTTCTGTCGGTCGTGCCCTACGGGCTGATCGTCTTCCCCGGTTCCGGCATCACCGAGAACCTGGCCGACAAGGCACGCCGCCTCGGCATACCGGTTTGGCGGTTCACCGAGGAGGGCGGCGCGTGATGAGCGCCACCCCACCATCCCTGATTCCGACCTTCCCGGCCCCCGCGCAGCGGGCCGCCGGTTTCGGTGTGCCAGTCCGGACGGTCACGGCGGTCCAGCGGCCTCTCCGATACAAACGCGTCTCGCGATGGCGGCCTATGAGAGAGCCAGAGGTGGCCGAGACCGGAGGGCCGTGCGGGGAGGTGAGAGAGAGCCCCTGTGCCGCTTCCATCCCGCTCTCTCTGGAGGTTCACATCATGACCACTCATGACACTACCACCCGCGTCGCCACCCTTGTGAGCGAGGACCGTCGGGTGAACTTTTTCCCCGGCCTGTTCGGGCTCCAGCATCTGATCGTCGCCGAGAACACCCTCTACGGCCTCATGGAATGGCTGAGCCCGCTCGATTATGGCGGGGGCTTTTGGAGGTTCTACGAATACGAGGGCAAGCCGCTCTATCTCGTGCCGACCTCGAAGGACCGCTACCGGATCACCTGCGAGACGAATGGCTACGAGGGCGAGGTATCAGCCGACGCGGCAGGCATCATCGCCACGCTGTTCGCCCTTTCGCATCTTTCGTTTCGATATGAGTCCGACCTGCTGGCCGAGGGGTACGCTCGCCTCTACGCATTTGCGGCCGAACATCCGGAAGCCTCCGAAATATTCCAGGCGATTGACTGACCGCCATCGGCGCCCGACAGGCGCCAGGGGGCCGCGTTTGCGGCTCCCTTGCAGATCTGCCCGCGTGGCGATCGTCTAGTCCGGATCGGTCTCGGTGAAGGGCGAGGGCAAGGTGGCTTCCTCGGGAAGCTGGGCGACAGCCTCGATCGCTCGTTTAAGCCTGTGGCCGCGAAAGGCGCTGTCGGCGAACCACAGCTCGATCTCGGCCGGATCCAGCGTGTCGGAAAGCGCCGGGGTCGGCACGGCGCAGCCCGAGTCCCGGATAACGCGGATGTTGTGCTGATAGCGCCGGATGCGTTCCGCCATCGGCATCTCCGGGCCATGCTTGAGCAACTTGTCTTTCGGCCATTCCGGCATCGCATATCTCCCGCGCCGGCCTTCGCCTCGTGGTCACGCCGCTTTGGCGATGTTCATTTCCACGTGCATGCCGGCTGTCGCCACCATGTTGACCAGCGTGTCGAGGCCGAACAGGTCGATCTTGCCGCGCATAAGATCGGAGATGCGCGGCTGGGTGACGCCGAACAACCTGGCGGCCTGGGACTGGCTCAGCCCTTCCGTGGCAATGTGCTGCTTGAGCGCCATCATCAACGCCGACCGCAACTTCATGTTCTCGGCCTCGGCGGGCGTATCCGCGATGGCGTCCCACACACTCTCGAAGCGCTCGTTGCTCATCGGTTCAGCTCCTGCACCAGGTCCTTGTAACGTCCCGCGGCGAGCGTGAGGTCCGTCCGCGCCGTCTTCTGCGTCTTCTTCTGGAAACAATGCAGCACATAAACAGCGTCGGCAAACCGGGCCACGTAGATAATCCTGAATGCGCCGGCCGCATCCCGGATCCTGATTTCCCGCACACCCTGCCCGACCGTGTTCATCGGCTTCCAGTCGTCCGGCTCGCGGCCGCTCTGAACCTGGTCGAGCTGATGACCAGCCTCGCGCCGCGCCGCCGCGGGAAAGGCGCGCAGATCGTCAAGGGCGCTCCCACGGAACTCGACAGACTTGGTCATCAAACCTACCAATACAAAATTTTATATGGGCTGGCAACTGCGACCGTCTCCGAGTGCTGGGATGGGTGATCCGCGTGATGAATTCTCATCGATCGCGCTGTGAGGACTGTCGGGCGCATCCGGCTGCGCCGGACCCGGGGCTCTATTCCGTCGCCAGAGGCGGCTCCACGAAGCCTGCTGACGCACTCTTCGCCCTTTGCGGGGTCACGATCCCTTGCGCGACCCCCACGAGCAATTTCAGGACACACTCCACAAGGCTCATGAGAAGCAGCCGGGCGGTGGGGGCCACCGCGGCGCGTCGAACAATGGCGGAGCATTGCCGTCCACGCGATCGGCTCGCGCGGGCGAGGGTGGCTGGCGCTGGGCGGGGGCTTTGGAGAGAAAGGAGAGACACGATGGCGATGATATTCATTGGAGGCTCACGGGACATTGACGTCCTGCCCGACCCGGTCATCGAGCGGATCAGCGCGATTGTCGCACACGAGCACGGCGTTCTCATCGGCGACGCGCCTGGGGCGGATGCAGAGGTGCAGGGCCTGCTGGCGGGCTATGGCTACGAGCATGTCGGTGTGTTCCATGCCGGCAAAGAACCGCGCCACAACCTCGGCGACTGGGCGGCCTACCGCATCCCGCCACCTGATGGCGCACAAGGTTTCGCCGTCCATGCCGGGAAGGACCGGGAAATGGCGCGCCGGGCCGACTGTGGCCTGATGATCTGGGATGGCGCATCACCCGGCACCTTCCTGAATGTCCTGCGCCTGGCAATGATTGCCTCACCCTGCGTTGTCTACGACACGAGGCGGAGCAGGGTGACGACCACCCGCAGCGTGGCTGAATGGCGAGCCATGTTCGAACACGCCGGCGCCGACGTCGCGCGCGAGGTCATCGCCCGGATGACGGCAGAGGAGCGGAAAGCGGTAGCGGCGTAAGCGCAGACGGACACCACCTTCCGTCACATACGGCGATCGACCACGGTGTCGGCCAGCCTCCTGTTGGCAGCGAGAACCCGGCCCTTGCGAAGCCGGCATGCCGCGCTCAGGGCGCCCCCCAGCATCCGATGACCTTCTTGCTCTCATCGCCGCCGGGGGCCAGGACGACAACCCTGAAGCACGATTGCACGCCGCCCTCGCGCGGCGGTGCAGTGCCTCTCTCGCCGAACCGCTGGTGACAGCTTCGTCGGCAGCGGCGATCATGACAGCCGTCGTCGGCTTGCCGAGGCTGCGGAGAGACCAGGGTGCTTCCTCACCGGAGTTGCCGGTGCCGAACAATGGTGAGGATCGATGACGGGAGCGGCCAGGGATCCTCCCAGCGGCCGCCGGCCAAAGGTCACGCCTTGCGACCGAGGCAGCCACAGAAGATCGTCCCGGCTTCGGTTGCAACGCGAGCCATTCCCTTTTCATGTCGCCTTTGTAGAGGACCGCCTGCTTTGTGCGGTCAACCCCCGTTGGG
>NZ_JAIUGQ010000055.1:0-31015 GCF_020164715.1 Mesorhizobium sp. ESP7-2 | reverse complement strand
CAGGTTGCATCGGCATCGGCGGCATCCGATTTGGAGCGCTGGACATAGGGCTTCACGTGCTGCGCCGGCATCAGCAGTACCTCGTGACCCAACGCGCGCAACTCCCGCGCCCAGTAATGAGCAGCGCCACAGGCCTCTGCGCGGCTTGTAGGGCGCGGCGCCCTGTCCAAGATGCGGGCGCTGCGCATCGCCCAGCCGCAGCGGCTGTCGGCGGCCGGGACCTTACATCCTGACACGAATGTGCAAACCGTCGTGGTACGGTCTGATGGTGTTAGTCACCGATCTGACACCCATGATGCAAATGGGAGAGTTCGCCACGTCTAGGATCAACCGCCGCGCCTTGCTCTTCCGCTCCGGCAGCGCAGTCGTCGCCTCGACGGTTGCGACAACTGCACTCGGCATAGAGCCGCCGGGCCAAGACCCAGAACCATCCAATAGATTGCGAGCGCTGATTGAGGCGCACAAGACAGCATACACGTCCTTCGGCGAAGCTTTGCACGAAACGGGCGTTAGTAGCCGTGGTCGCGTCATGGCCAGCCGGGAGGAGGAGAGGGCGCTGCTCGCCATCTGTAGCTACGCTGCGGTTGGGGAAGGGGATCGCATGGCCAAGGCCAGATATCTTTTGGAGATCGAGGCGCATAGCGAACTCGACCTCCCAGAGCATATGCAGGCTGTTCTCCGATCGACGATGTGGAAGGGATGATACGACCGGCACTCGGCACGCGGAAGGTCAGCTGCTGAATGTCTGGTATGCGCCCCATGTCGATCGGTAGGGGGCGCCTATCTGCGCCGATAAGCGGATGTCGCGCCTACGGGGCTGGCCGTCGGGCTGGGTCGGGTTACCGGCATGGCCGTTTCCAAGTGTACCAGATCGAGAGCGGCATGCGGCTGCCGGAGTCATGAAGCCGCGGGGTATCGTGGAGATCAAGGGCAAGAGGCTGATCCGGACGTATTGGCTCGAGAGTCGCCCTGACGCGTGAGCAAGGCCTTCCTCGGTCGTCGCGCATCGTGAACATGGATAGATCGCGTTAGGTGACCGCTGGATCGAGCCGCACAACCCAGCCTTCGACAAGTCCGACCGGCACCGCCGACGGGCCGACTTCACCTACCGACCACCGCCGGGTCCCGTCCGGAAGCGGCCCAGCTTCCATAGACGCCGTTCGTTCTTCAGACGGGCGTTCAACGCGGTTGCACCTGCGCGAGCAGCGCCCCAACCATAGGGAGCATGTTTTTAACGATGATCGCATCACCCGCTGCATTTGGGTGGTCATGGTCCGCTTGCAGCAACTCCGGATGCCCAGTCACGCCCTCCTTGAAGTCGGCGTAGAGCAAGTCTCTATGCTTGGTCGCCAGCTCGGAGAACATCTTTGAAAACCGCTCGGCATAGTCATCCCCGTTCCTATACGAGCAATAGTCATAGGCCGCGGTTCCAACCACAAGCACTGGAACGCGCTTCTGGGCGAGGATACCCAGAAGCTGGTCGAGGTTCGCTCGCGTGTGATCAAGGTCGAGAAGCCCGCAATCGTTCTGTCCCAGTTCGACAATGACAACTTGGTTTGCAGGGCTCGCCTGCAGGTCGAGGCCGCGTGGCGATTTCGTCAGCCAACGGAGACCCGAGCCGCTGTCGTTTGTGTACCCGACCTCAACAATTGTCACTTGGTGCCCGTCGGCGTTCAGCGCCGACTTTAGCCTGGTCGCAAAGGTCTCAATGGCGGCTACTCCATAGCTGTTGATGTAGCTGTCGCCGAGGGTGACGATTGTCGGGAGCGCGTCCTCGGCATCCACGGTGCCGGCTGACCCCAACATTGCGGAAAGTGCGGCAAGGGCCACAAACGAAACGTCACGCACCTTTGTCATGGTCTATCTCCCAGCGGCGGTGCCGATCGGGTCGTGCACCGCGAGAACAGAAGCGAACATCTTCCCCGAACCGTTAAGGACGGCTGCGGAGCTACCGCGCAGTGGTTCCGATCATGGAGCAGTCGAACACCGGGCCGCCTGCCACATAGGACGCAAGCCTGGGTCTCGATGCAAGGCCAGCGATCTCCCGAACCAGTTTTTGGCGAATTGCGACGTCGAACAGGTTGAGATCGTCAATCCCGATCACGAATGCGTCTGGGCCACCGATGACGCAATGCTCGTAATAAAGGCTGAGATAGCGCGCGCCATAGGATTGAAAGGCGTTGGAACCACCGCGCCGCAGCGACACGGGCAGGCCGTTGATAGTGATGCCGGAGCCAGTCATTCGGTCGCGTATCGGCGCGACCGGCAGGCCGGCATTGTTGGGACCATCTCCCGAAATATCAATCACACGGCGCGCGACTACGGTGCGGCTATGCGAAAACAGGTCGCCCGCCGACATAAGGGCGCCTGAAAGGGAGGTCCCTGGCTGCGCGCTGATAGGCTTGATTGCCAAGGCATCGGCGAACTGTCTTGCGTCCGCGTAGCTACCGATAGTCGTCCAGGGCAGGAGAACGCGCTGATAATTCGGCCCAGCCCATTCGAGATACGAAACCGCGATCGTACCACGTGCGCCTAATCCTATGGCTCTCGCGAGGTCGGGGTTCCGGAAGGCGTTGACGTAACCGTCGCGCTGAACCCGTTGCTCCGACAGGCTCATCGAGGACGAGACGTCCACAGCGAGGATCAGCTCAAGATCGACCCCGAGCGTTCTTGGTTCGCCGCCCGCCAATGATGAGCAGGGATACCTGGCAAGCAGCGCCAGTGCCATGAGGAGCGCCCTTGTCAGCCGCTGTATCTTCGGCTGACGTGGTCGAAATTTCCGGCCGAACATAGTTGTCATTCGGTACTGCCCCCCAGCGCCACAGGCGCGATATTAGCAATCCAGCTGGAGGGTACGTTGGCTTGTGTCTGCGCGCTTCACCCGATTGGGTGAAGGGCGCTAGTGTTCTGAAGGCGTTCGCAAGCGCGATAGCAGCGCGGTGAGCTCTGCCTGGCGATGCGTTCCCGTTTTGGCGAGGATCGCCCGGAGTTGGGTTCGCGCCGTTTCGCGGCCAATCGCCAATCGGGCGCTCGCTGCATCGATTCCATCGCCGGAGCTCAGACTTGATGCCAGTCGCGCTTCGGCCGCCGTGAGTTGAAATGTTTGACCGAGCAACCGTTCCGATGGTGCCCGTTCCCTCACAAGGTCGGTGAAGCAAAGCAGAAAGTCGCCGCCATTGAAAAGGTCGCGCACGAAAGAGGTCATCGGCACGACTTCGGCCACAAGCCAGAACGATCCGTCGCGGGTGATGACTTCAGGCTCAACCGGAAAAGGCCCATCCAGTGCGCTGGCGACGGCAGCCCCGATCATCCGCTGGAGACGGGTGTCGCTCTCCCGATCCGCTGCGTGGATGCGGCCGTGACGGACCACAAGGCCGGAGCCGAACAAAGCATCCGCGCGCTCGTTGCAACGCAGCAGGCAGCCACGACGATCAAGCAGCGCGGCGCCAAAGTTGAACTGGTCAAGAACAGCCAGCGTCGGGTCCAGCGAAACTTTCCAGATCTTCTCGGCAAGGCTGATGATCCGCCTCAGATCCGGCACCACACGCAGGAAGTGGTCCGCCTCGGACAAATCGAATGCCCCGCTGCGGGCATCGCGGAACATCGACAGGAACCACTTGTGCTTCTTCATCACAAAGTAGACGGCTGCCCACCACTCGCGGTGCCCAGGGAGCGCTATTTCCTGATAGTAGGGAAGGAACCTTCTCTCCTCGGGGGTGGTGAGTTCGTCCTCGACGGTGAAGCAGGTGGCGGGTTTCGCCAGCAGCCTCAACCTCTCGCAACGAGGATCGGGAGCACCTTCGATGTTGTTGAGCCAGAGCTCCGAAAATTCAGCATGTTCCGTCGAATCCGGTGTCGGTGTGGTCCGCTTGCGCTGGTCGCTCCGGAAAGGGTGGGTGTCGTCACAGGCGCGGATGACACAACTCGTAGCGCCTAGGGCATCGGCAAGGTTTTGAAGCGCCTCTGGCCACCGCCCGAATTCGAAAGCGGCGTCGTAGCAATCCTCGATCGCGGGCGCGATTGCCCTATTGGCAGCCATATAAGTCTACCCTGGTGATGGATGGGCCACCACACGCGTTCATAAGTACCACAGATCCGGCAAAATCAAGAACCCCGGTCGGATCTTCGGGGTCGCAACGGCTAGCTATTTAATCAGCACAAAAATGTTGAGATCGATGTCCGCCGGCAAAGGTTGGCTCTTGACGCGAACCGGTCAATCCTGGGCTCGAGAAATCGGCGGCTTTGCGCCTCTATGTCGGCTGTTCAGGGTGCCCTTCCACTGCCTGGCAGCAGACTTCGCGAGAGCGAAGTTGGAGGTCGAGGGTGCTCCAATCCCGTCGTTCATGGCGCAATCCGAAGCGGAGAATCCATTGTACTGGCTCGCACGCGGACAACGCCACAGCGCAATGCTGTGGAGCACAGCCTTGCTGAACTTGTACGCCACCCCCGCGCGTGATATCGATACGGATGCGTGGACTGTTGACACTTCTCGTGTTGGCGTTTGCCGCGACCAAAGCAGCGGCGGGCGATGTGTTGTTCGACGCCATAGCTGCCGGCGACAAAGTAAGTGTCGAGAAAGCTCTCGCGAGCGGTGCCGACGTTGACAGCCGGGCGCGCGACCAAGCAACCCTCCTCATCGCTGCAGCGCTCGACAAGCAGCCGGAAATCGCCGAATTCCTGCTGGGCAAGGGGGCCGCGGTCATGGCGCGTAACTCGGGTGGCTTCACCCCGCTTCATGCGGCGGCATTCTCGGGCAGCCTGCCGATCGCCAAGCTACTGCTGGAAAAGGGCGCCGTGCTCGACGATGCCGCCAACAAGGCAGGCGCGACGCCGTTGTTGGTGGCCGGCGAGGAAAACCACGTTGAACTGGCCGAATTCCTTATTGCCAAGGGTGCCGATGTGAACCATCCCGAGGGTCATGGCTACATGCCGACAACGCGCGCATTCTGGAAGGGCAACACGGATATCATACGACTGTTCAAACGCCATGGTGCTACCTGCCAAGCCAAGATTCTTGGCGAGGCGAACGCGGCGAAGTGCGCCGAGATCCACGATTAGCGGAGAAATGCAGATGACCACGATGATCAAGTCACGATTGGTTCGGAATTTGCGGGCGGCTGCACTGGTCGCTGTAACTGCGGTCGCCGGCGCGGGATCGGCCTGGGCCGACGGTTCGGTAAACACCGGCTATTTCGGAGGTGTGGCGATCATGGGCTACGACACGGTCGCTTACTTCACTGACGGCAAGGCCGTGAAGGGCTCCGAAGAGTTCACCTATGACTGGCTGGGGACACCCTGGCATTTCGCCAGCAAGAAACACCGGGAAATGTTCATGAGCGAACCGGTCAAGTACGCTCCTCAATATGGCGGCTACTGTGCGGGCGAAGTCGTAGGGGGTGGGGTCACCATTAACGTCGATCCGGAGGCATTCAAGATTATCGACGGCAAGCTCTACCTGATCTACGACGTCGGCAATGCAAACGATTTTGCCGCGCATGCAGTTGAAAATATACCGAAAGCCGATACCAACTGGCCAAAGGTCGCGGCCAACCTGAAGCTCGATCACTATCCCTGAGACCAAGTCCGCCTACTGGACGACGGTGAAGTGAAACACCTTGCTTGAATTGACGAAGGAATAACCGTTCCCGGCACTGTCGCGGCGTTTGTAGACGGGTCCGCAGTCTGGGCGCCCGAACATATTCTCACTTAGCTCGCACAATAGGTCGCCATCCAGACGGACAGTCTCGGTGACCAGCCGCGTCGTAGAGCGAAAGGCTGCCTTGCCGTCGATCCCGATCTGGAGGAAGGCTTGTTGGAGACCGGGTTCAAGCTGGCCCTGCAGCGTATGGCCCAGTACCAACGACGCGATCTCTTCGCCGCTCAATCGATTCTGTTCGTCGCCGGTGAAGGCGAACGGCCATTCGGGCAAGCCCGCCTGCTGTAACGCATCGATGATGAGAGCCAAATCCTGCGGGTTACGGTACTGGGCCCCGTTGAGCCGGTATGCGGACAATGAATCGAATCCCGGTGTGGACATGGCACCCATTCCTTCGGCGACCGCCGCCCTCGCATCCTTCAGGCGGCCGGCGCGAGCGTAGGCGGCTCCAAGCGTGATCGTGAAATCTCCGACTGACGGCGCATCGTCGCGGGTGCGTTCGAGCGCCTCGATCGCTTTGTCATTGCTACCTTGAATGAGAAAGACCAGACCGGCAATTTGCCGGTTGATGGGTGAAAGGTTGGGATCGAGCCTGAGCGCTGTCTCGACCGCTTCGGCAGCCTCGGCATGATTGCCGGTGAACAGTTGCACGTATCCTAGAGCTATTTGTGTCTCCGCATCGCCGGGGCCAAGTGCGACGGCTCGCTCGACCGAAGCGATGGCTTCCTCGTAGCGGCGATCCACGACCTGCATGATGCCAAGAATCGCATAAGGTGACGAAAGATCCGGGTCGAGTTGCAGCGCACGACTTGCCTTCTCATAGGCGCGCTTGCGCGCCGGCGCGCTCTGCATAACGTCGTTGAATGATTCTCGCCAGATATAAACTGTCATGCTTGCATCTGCCGCAAAGGCCTCGGCAAAAGCGGGGTCGAGTTCCTCCGCCTTATCGTAGAGCGTTAGCGCCTCTCGCAGCCCGTTGCGCCGACCGGTCCGTGCTGTCTGCTCGGCACGAAGGTAGAAGTCGTAGGCTTCAAGGTTTTCGGTCGGCGGGCGCGCCATGCGCTCGCTTTCCGCTGCCGAAGGTTGCATGCCAAGCGCCTTGGCGATCTCCCCGCTCATCTCATCCTGGACGGCAAACACGCCGGCAATGCCACGGTCGAACCGGTTGGCCCATAGATTGTCGCCCGTGGCCGTATCGATGAGCTGGGCATTGAGGCGGATCTGCTCGCCGGTGCGGCGGACGCTCCCCGTGACGACGAAGCGAACGCCTAGGTCGCGTGCGACGTCCGCCAGCGCCGCGGGCTTGTCCTTGTAGGCAAACACCGAGTTGTGCGCGATGACGTCCAGACCGGAAAGCTTGGTGAGGTCGGTGATCAGATCTTCGGTGATACCGTCAGCGAAATAGTCCTGGCCCGGATCGCCGCCGAGGTTTGCAAACGGCAGCACGGCAACCAATGGCCGCGATGCCACAGAGAACTTCGGCCATGCAGAAATGCCGGCGATCGCCGCCATCGCCAGGACGGCGGCGCCTGCCAGGATCATGAAGCGCGAGCCCGGGCGGCGGGGCGCGGCCGTGACCTTTCCCGATGCCGCGGGATCGAGCAAGAGTCGATAGGCGCGAACCGGATCGGCGATATTCTTGAGGCGCTGCTCCCCCAAACTGAAAAAGCCGACGTCCACTTTGTGCACGGCATGATCGAATGCGGTTCCGGAGATGCAGACTCCGCCTGGCTCGGCCATAGCCTCGAGGCGAGCGGCGATGTTCACGCCATCTCCGTAAATATCATTTTCGTCCACGATGACGTCGCCTAGATTGACGCCGATGCGAAACCGGATCAGCCGGTCATCCGGGGTGCCCTTGTTGCGATCGGCCATCCGGCGTTGGATCATGGCAGCACACTGAACGGCATCGACGACGCTGGCGAACTCGACGAGCGCGCCGTCGCCCATGAGCTTGATAATGCGTCCGTGGAATTCCTCGATGGCGGGGTCGACCAGTTCGCGACGGCAACCCTTCAATCGTTCGAGCGTGCCTACCTCATCCTCGCCCATAAGGCGGCTGTAGCCAACCACATCGGCAGCAAGTATCGCGGTAAGCCTTCGCTCCATGCTCGCCTGCGCCTTCCCCGGTCGATCAAGCTGCTTTTGCTGCAGCCTATTCTAGTCCCGCGTCGGAAGCGAGCGTGGGCGACCGCTATCCAGAGGGGTCGGGGTTTCTCAATATGCCCAACGCGCCGAGTGCAGAACGGAATGCCCTTCGACAAGATTGCCGCTTAGGTCAACAGCGACAGCTTGGCTGAATGTCCGCTTTGGAGCCTGCGAATACGGTGGGAATGAGCAGACCGGGTCACTTCGTGACGATGCCCGGCCTGACATAGAGGTCCGCTTACTGAACACACAGCTCTCCCAAGGCTGAATTCGGGTCCCTCAGCCGCAATATTAGCTCAGATGTCATGAAAATGCTGTAGCTCGGATTTCCGTCGAAGCCGGGGTCCCTAGCGAAGAAACGGGCCTTGCAGTCCGACACAGTTACCTGAGGCGGTCACGGCTTTTGGCAGAAAGCGGATGATGCCCTGATGATCAAGCGTCCGCATCGGGTCAGGTGAGGACAGAGCCTGCGCCGACGCCTTCAGACCTTTTCGAACCGTCGTTTCAATGGGCTTCAACCGAAGTTGCAACTCGGGTGGGAGTGAAGCCAAGCTGACGAGATAATGCTTGCCGGCGTTGCCACCCTTACCGTGAACAACGCGCACCTCCAGGGCGTGCCCTCGCCAGTTGCCACGCTTTCCAAACTGCCTGCCGCGAAATTCCTGCCGACTTGGCGAGCAGGTTGAGTGGGACCAATTCTTTCCTCGACATCGTGCGCTAGTCCCTAGCGGCGGAACGGAAACCACCGGGTAGCAGCTCGAGTTATCCCTGGCGTGACAGCCAAACCTTGGATCTCCACTCGGCCTCAGGAAGCCTTACGGATGTCAGCCATTGGCCGCAGTTCGTTTCGCGAGGGTGTGGAAGGTGACCGGTGACAGTGGAAGGGAGAGATGGGCCTTGGCAGGTAGGGCTGCGGCCTTGGTTTACCATCCTGAGGTCATGGGTTGACCAATCCGCTGCCGACCGTAAGCGGGTTTACCAACTAGGACGCCTAATTCCATGGAAATCCAACCACCTAATGCCAGTCCGGAATTAACTGTCATTGAGGCATTGGTAAACCTAGTGTTAAGATCAGAAGACTCCTACCCTAGGCCTGAAAATGCTCTTGTTTTCAATCGTATAGGCCACACACGTGCAAGCCATAATCCCGGACTGGTAAACCCCACAATATGTCAGATAATTCCGGACATCACAAGCTATTGGCCTGTAACTTCCTGGTCGAGACGACCAGGTCATGTGGGTTCCGCCCCAGCGATTTTCGAGTTTCGAGCAAGCTTGTTCGATCCCGTGGACGCTCGTTTCGGAAGAGCTACATTTTCGGAAAGTCCACCAGTTCCGCACCAACCGCAAAGCCTACGAGGACATCGGCGGGAACCGAATGAGCAAGAAGCAGGAGGCCATCGGCAGGACGGTCGCTCCATTCGGCGCGTTCGAAGATGTGGTGCCAGCCATAGAAGGCTTCGTGCGCACCTATAATCACACTGCGCAGGGCAAGAAGAGCGCGCTCAAAGGCCTCTCAATCTCGGCTCGCACAAAGGCAAGGCGGTGCGCCGCGCCATACGCGCCGCCGGCGCCAGGCTCTTCTTCCTGCCGAAATACTCGCCCGATCTTAATCCGATCGAACAGCTCTTTTCAAAACTCAAGCACTGGCTGAGAAAGGCAGCAAGCCGCACCGTCCAAACCGTTTGCGACGCGATCGGCCAAATTCTCAACCGCATCACACCGACAGAATGCTCACACTACTTCGAAAACTCCGGATATGGCCGAAACTAAACTCATCCCGCTCTAGGTCTGGAAGCGTGCCAACCGGGCAAAGGCGGTCCGGCATTTCGTCGAAGTCGCAAAAAACTTCCCGCGCGCGGCTGAGTGCCTGCCTGTGCTTGCGAACGCGCTCAGCACCCCGGCAGGTTCACGGCGAGACCTCCGAGGCTGGTTTCCTTGAATCTTGTGCTCATTTCCACGCCGGTCGCCTCGATGCAGTTGTCGAGCGGCATGAAATGGGAACCGTCGCCGCGCAATGCGAGCGAAGCGGCCGCGACTGCCTTGGTCGGGTCATGCCGAGGCGGTGTTCCAGCGCTATTTCGGCCGCGTTCTCCATCTGCTCCGGGGTGGTCAAGATAGTGGTGCAATACCGCCGGCACGACCCCGGCGGCTCCATTGGTCGGCGCTGTGACCACTTTGGCGCCGCGATGTCAGCGGGAGGAAGCGCGAAGAGTCCCAGGATTTGCGTTGAGAAGCTCCCAAGCTTCGCCTGCTGTAACAGGTCGGCTGAATAGAAAGCCTTGGGCTTGTTGGCAGCCTTCATTGGCTAGCATGGTCTGCTGCAATTCATCCTGAACGCCTTCGGCCGCGACGGTCAGACCCAAGCCCGACCCTAGCCCGATCAACGCACGGACGATCGCGGCGCTCTCTGGATTATTGGCCATCGCTTGCACGAAGCTGCGATCGATTTTTATGGTGTCAAGCTTGAAATTGCGCAGATGGTAAAGACTCGAATATCCTGTACCGAAGTTATTGAGGGCGATCTTGACGCCGGTTTCGTGAATGTCGCCGAGGACACGTTTGGTGGCTTCGAGGTCGGCAACCAAGGCACTCTCAGTTATTTCCAATTCGAGGCGGGACGCTGGCAGTCCGCTTTCACCGAGAATGGCCATGATGCGGAGTCCGAGTGTATCGTCCTTAAGCAGCGCCGGAGGAATGCCGAAGGATAGGGTGACATTCTCTCCCCATCCGGCCGCATCGGTGCAGGCCACGCGCAGGAGATCGTCCACCAGCGGCTGAACGACACCGGCCGCCTCTGCAATGGCGAACAGACGCACCGGGTCAAGCTCTCCACATTGGCTATGAGCCCATCTCGGCCCAGCTTCGAAGCTGGTGATCACGCCGCTTTTCAGGTCGATCCGCGGTAGGTAGATGACCTCGAGTTCTTTCACGCCTATCGCGGCACGAAGGTCGCGCTCCAGAATGTCCCGCTCGCGAATGTGGCGATCCATCTCCTCCTCAAAGAAACGGAGCGCGCTTGGCTTCACAGCCTTGGCGCGATAGAGCGCAACGTCAGCTTTGCGCAGCAAGGTTTCGGCTTCGACCCCATCAGCAGGGGCCAGCGCAATGCCGATCCCAGCACCTATCACATGCTCGCCGGAACCCGTCTGCAGCGGGTCTTTTAGGGCCTCGATCATCCTCAGGGCCAGCGTTGCGGCCTCTTCGGCGCCCGCAAGATGACGCGCCAGCACCGCGAACTCGTCGCCTCCCAGCCGCGCGATCATATCGGGTTCCCGAATGGCCTTGCGAAGACGGATCGCCGTCTTGACCAGCACTTCATCCCCGACAGGATGGCCATAAACATCGTTGATGCGCTTGAACCCGTTGAGATCAAGCATGAACACCGCATGCACGGCGTCCGCACCGGGAAGTGCTGCCAATGCCGCCTTCAGTGCCGCATCGAATTGGCGCCGATTTGGCAGCCCGGTAAGAGTATCTTCGAATGCAAGGATACGGGCTTCCTCTTCGGCCGCTCGCCGGCGACCAATCTCACGCCTTTGCGCGCGAAGCCGCGACCATGCGAACAATGCAAAGCCGAGAGCACAAACGGCGAAGACCTCGTCAAGTTCGAAGGTCAGCTTCCGCTCACCACCGGATTCGTTCGGGAAAATGTCATACTGCCATATCGCGAAGGTCGCGACTATCAGGACAGCAGCGATCATTGCCATATCGGTCAAGGTGAAGCGATGGCGTATGATCATCTCTTTCAGTCTGGTCCAGAGTGAGGAATTCATGGTCGTGCTCCGGCCGTCAGATTGGCTCACTTGCCTGAACGACTGCTTAAGACCGTCGGAATATTGCATTGTTGGCATCGCATCGGAGAACTGGGCATTGGGCGCACGGGAATATCCGCATCACTGTGAACCAGGCGCCCTCGCGCGAAGCAGGTTCGTCTACCAAAGCCGTTCCTCGCTGCTCTGGCATGTCCCTAAGGCGATTGTGCAATAACCTGTTGCACAATGTCGCGCTCGGGAAAGGCCTCGGCGAACGCCCTCATATATTTCAGGCTTCTGGAGGAGAGACCCGTCATCTCCGGGAAGTCGCGGGGCAGGTCAGCAGCCAGGCGATCAACGATGCGTGCCCCCAGCCAGCATCGCGTTGTCTGTTCAGGATGTCGCGGCCGATGCTCCAATAGAGAAGGATCAGCTCTTGGTTGACGGGTAGAGCGGCCCTGAGGCGAGCGGGAGCATGAAAAAATTGGGGGTCTCGTCGGCTCTGAGTTAGCCTGACCGCCATGTCCGGGATCGGAACAAGAACTGCTCAAAATCGTACGCTAAGGGCGAACGGAGCGAGAACCCGAGTGCGATATCGGCCGCCTTGCACTTGATCTCTGTGGATAGCGTAGCCAAGGCCGACGTATGTGCCGCCCAGTTTGACATCGTTCCATCGAGTATCGTGATGGAGCCGGGCGATCGCATACGGAAGCTTCTTAAAGAGCAAGATCGGCAAGCACTTTTCAGTGTGCCGACCGATGAGGACAGCCTCATCCGACTCTATTCGCTGTCATCGGCTGACCGGCTTGAGATTGGCCTTCGCAGGCGGAACACAATCAGCTCGGCTTTCCTGTTCAGCTTTGCCTGATGCGCCACCCAGGCAGAGTGCTCGCCGCCGGAGAGACTCCGCCTCGCGCAATGCTGACGTATGTTGCCGATCAGGTTTTCCTGCGAGCGCTGGAAATTCTCCGAGATTGCAGGCGCGCATATCATTGGGACGGTGGGAGCAGATGATCGTGAGGGCAACGCCACGCCGGCATGGCTGGCCAACGACTTTAAGCGAGTCCCCGGCTACGCGCTGATCGTGGCACAGGTCATCAAGCTCTGCCAGAAGCTCGCCGACGATGCAGTGTCGATGTTATCAAACTGATGGGTCGGCTGTTTTCGCAAGCCAGTAACCGCAAGAAGCAGCGACACATGGACTGCAGGCCGAATAGCGCCAACGCGCTGCGCATGTTCCTCGACACAATCACAGCCCTGCAGTCCGCCAACGACTATGGCCAGAACGCATTGGAGGTTCTCGATCATGAAGTTGGATGGCACCGGCTGCTCCGGATGAAGCCTGAGCTAGAGTCAATGGTCGAGGACAACGAGGCGTCGCCATTGACCTTAGCGACCGAGCAAGATGCGACTGTCAACGAATATGCCGGTGCCTTCCTGCAGGCGTTCACGTTCCGCTCAGCGCGCCGCCACGATCTGCTTCTTGCAGCGACTGCGTTGCTGAGACGGCTCTATGCTGAGAAGCGCCTAGCGCTGCCGGAACGCGTCCCCATAACTCACCTCAGCCAGGGCGGCGACCGCAAGCTCACGTCCCACGCGGGCGCGGTAAGATGAGACACCCCCCAGGGGACTTCGCGCGTGCCAGTTATCCGATCACCCGCTTAGAAATTTTACCAAATATTTCCCCTGGCTTTGTACGATTCCGGCTCTTGATTTTTTCAAACAGCAGCATGACGAATCGACGCCTGGGTAGGAGGCGATCATGGGTACTCAGACATCCCGTCTACCGTCACACACCGCCGGCGACATCATTTCGGTAGTGTTGAAGGACGTCGCCGTGGGCAGTGTGGTCTCCGTTAAGGAAACCCTCGAAGCTGTTCGTAGGGTCGGTCCTCAGCTAACCCAGACGGACTGTGATCTGGTTGAGTTGAATCGCAGCGATGGATCAGGTGTTCTTGGTCTTCGACCTTCACGAGTGACGGTACCCCCATGTCGCTCCTTTGGTTCAGCCCTAACGTCCCAGTCAGGACGGACGCCGGGCATCGCTACAATTGCAACAACGTCCAGGGAGCCATCGCGGAACTCCTGAAGTGGTCCAAACGCGGCCCTAAGTGGCAGATAGCGGCGGACCTTTGCCTCGACGCGCTGGACCATAAAGTCAGACCCGAGGTTGTCCGAGAAGCCTTCCGTGAGGCTGCCGAGGAGGAGGGCAAGCTGCTTACCAACCTATAGGTGGTCCTGGACGCTATTCAAAATTGGTTCGGACCACGTTCGAGGTCCGCCAGGAGTAACCCGCTCCATTCAATGCAACCCGACGCCAATGACTACGGTGATGCCGACCAGTACAAACACCGCGATCAGGGCAAGCTCAAATGGGCTCCCACCATTCCCAGTATTGTCCGGCATTTTGCTTGCTCCCAACCCCAGGAAACATGGCGCGAGGTTAGCATAGGAAAAACGTCGTTTAAAGATTTCCTTGGTGAATGGACACTCTTGACTATGTGCACTGCAGCTAATGTATTAACTGCATGTCGCTCCATTGGTTCTCCCCAGCGGTTCCCGTAAGGACCACCGAGCCCGGCGTCCGGTTCAATGTCAACAACGTTGAGGCTGCAGCCGCAGAACTTCTGAAGTGGTCCAAGCGTGGCCCACACTGGGACCGTGCGATGAGAGTTTGCATGGCCGCTCTGGCTGACTTGGCGACACCTCAGGAGGCCAGAAGGTGCTTCAGGCTGGCTGCCAAGGCGGAGGGGGTGATGCTCTCCGAATAACAAAGTTATTGACCCATGACGGCTGTCTCGACGGTGGGTCGCCGCGCGCCGGTCCGCCATGGGCTTGCTCGACGCTCAGGTCAGCAGGACAGACGAGCGATGATCTTCGCTGGCCTCAATGCTCGGATCGAAGGTATGACGGCTTCTGGTACTTGGAAGGTCCTCAGATTCTGAGCTTTGGATGTGGAGCCCGGTATCGCTGCCTCTGCGGAAGCAATGTCTTTTGCACTCACCTGCAGCGACTTGCAGGCTCCCTTCTTTCCCAAAGATTCTTGGCAACCGCGCTTCCCACCGCCGCCGTGATGGCAGTGGGTGCGACATCGTTTGGCGACTTGGCGCGTCGCGATCAACGCCTTGATTGCCTCGCCGAGGATCGCTGCGGAGTCGTCGAACTCGACGCCACGGACTTGGTCGAACCTCTTCTCCGTGCTCGTCAACGATGCAGTGATGCGCAATGAAGATCCAGTCGTGGACCATGTAGGCTGGCGTAGCCCCAAGGCGAGAGCCCTTTGAAGACCTGCGCGATCTTCGGGATTGAGCCGCCGTCCGTGTACTTGAGCTTGATCGTGCTTCCTGGTGCTGCCGGAGCTGCCCGATGGAAGACTAAGAGGTCGTGAGGGTCGGGCACGAACAGGAAATTCCCGTCGCCGGAACTGTTGCCTTCACCGACCCACATGACGAACAAGCTGCCGGATATCTCACCGGTGGTGAGCTTCTGGTAGTCTATGGAACTGCATCCGGCTGCCGTTGCAACTGCGAGCGCGATCACGCTCGTAATGAAGAGACCTGCAAATCGCCGAGACAAGCGGATCAGATCGTTGAATGTATTGTGCTGCATCGTTCCACCACCGTTGAATAGGGTGCTGATGGTATAAGACGCTGCCAAACGAACGGACGAAGTCAGAGAAAACCGGACCAATGGTTCTCGGCGACAATCGAGATTGGCAACCCCTCGTCGCGCCAGGCGGTCGCTTTGAAAATCTTGTCGCCAAACGATGAGTGCTTCCAAGACTCCGTGGCGTAGGCACCGATCACGAGCACGTCGGTCTTTTGCGTCAAACTACCGGCGCGGCCGCCACGATCCGCTACGGCCTGCTCGCAGTATTTTCGCTGGCCATAAATGAACGTCCCGGTGAAACAGTACGACCGGCCCTCAAAGGTCAAATGCGGAGGCGGATTGCAAAGGGGCAGGGTGGTCGGCTTCAACACTTCCCCGAGTTCGAAATCTCGGTTCGAGAAGCTGCTCAGCGTATCGAGAAGTTCGGTGTGTTCATCGGCATCGAGCACGCCGTCCGCAAGGATTTCATTGACCCGTCGGTACAAGTTCCGGACGATCGGCTGATCGCTAATCTCGACATTGGGATCGATCACTGAACGGCGATTTAGCCGGCTGAAATCGATCGGAGGATGAGGTTTGACGCGAGCCTGTCGCTTCTTAAGGCTGGGTCACCAAGTTGGCCTTGAAATCAACCTCATGTATGCACCCCGAGCGTTTGCAGCAGACCATCGAAGGTTACAGCATTATTCTCCAGACGCACATCGACCTGAACATCAGAGCTCGCGCGATGTGTGCGGATGTTGCTTGGACTGTAACCGAACTGCTGCGTGAAGGCGCGGCTGAAATTTGCGGCCGAGTCGTAGCCTATCGCTAGGCTCACTTCGGCAATCGTCCGCCGGTCGGACGGATCCGCCAGCATTCTGTGGGCCGCCAGAAGACGATGTTGCCGCATGTATTTCGCGACACCGCCAACGGATTCGAAGAGTTCGTAGAGCCGTGTTCTCGATATTGCAAGCTCGCGGCTCAAGGCATCGGGCGTCAGGTCCGACGAGATGAGGTTCTTGCGGATTAAGCGCCTCGCCCGCGTCATCATGCCGATCTGCGATACACGCTCGCTCTCACCACCGCGATTTAGGAATGGTGTCGTCGTATCGAAGATCACTTCTAGCAAGCGACTCTTGATGCTCGGCAGGTCATCCTGGGCGAGACTACCAAGATTAGTCTCAAGGCCAACCATGTGATCGTACATCAGCTTCACCCTCCGACCACCAAGGACGGTATTGCTGCTTGCCGGCGGCAGGCCACCGCGGTCCGCAAACTGATCGTCCGGAACGATAAGCGTGAGTGACTCCGACTCGAGAGCACGCCCGCTGAATGGGTTACCAAGCGAGCGGATTTCCATCATGCCGGGCTCGTTTTCAGTCACCCGTCCGTCGATGCCGGTCCATGAGCGGCCAGTCCTGAGAAAGGTAATCAGCCAGTGGTCGAGCGGACTGAACCGCACCATGTCCAGCGAGCGTTCGTAGCTGAAGGCAGGCACGGTCTGTTGCAACAGCAACATTCCGCCGAGGTTCCAAACCGCCTGCCGGACGGGGAACCCATCATCCGGTGCGACGTTGTCGGGCAGCCGCGCTTCCGCCAGCGAGGAGATATGTTCCCGCCAAGCGGGGAACTGCTCGGGACGAGGAAGGCTTTCCGTTTCGAAGCGCAGCGCAACGAGGGACGCTGCGGTGTTCTCGTCCTTGCCGAGAGGCTCTTGAGACACGCGCGGCCAGCGTCGTCGTTCGACGGACACTGGCGGACGGTGGGGCACGTTGTTTTCTTCAGGCATCTTGCAGTCCAGTCACTGCCCGGAATGCGGCTAACCAAACCCCTAGAACGGTTTTCGTTAAAGTTCTCCTATTTTTGTTCGTCGGCAGACTTTCTGCACGCCGATTCGATAAGATGAAGTTTACCACCCGTTTTCGCGGCGGTCACGGCATGGCCGGCGACGCAGACGGCGCCGGGAATCTGACACGGCGGCGATTGTTCTGATCTGAACAGCGCATCGAAGCATCTGCTCCACCAATTGCAAGGGACGTAGCCGCAAGCATCGGCAAGGCCCGCGAGCCTATTAGCGGCATCTCGCAAGGCAAGCATAGCAGATCGTCCGAGAAATGGACGTTTTGATAAGTATCCGGATTTCCCGATATCGCGCCCCCCGGGGCAAACTGCTAACTCCGGCATCAGTCGGGTCATGAAAGACAACTGTGGATTGTTCCGGATCTTCACGAGTGACGAAGATCAGAAAGTCGTCTTCTGGGAGTTAGTGAGGCAGGCGGCAATGAGTATAGTTTTCAGCTCCAAAAATCTCAAACCTATGTCTACTTCTAAGCGCAGGATACTTATAGCAGGTGGTGCAGGGTTCCTAGGATCCCATCTCTGCGAACGGCTGCTGATCGAGGGCCATACTGTCATTTGCGTGGACAATTTTTCAACCGGCCGGTTGGAAAATCTGCGCCATCTCCTGGGCTTCGAAGGGTTCAGCTTCGTGCGTCACGACATCGTGGAGTCGCTCGATCTGCCGGTTGACGAAATCTACAACCTGGCCTGCCCTGCTTCGCCGCCACATTACCAGCTTGACCCGATCCATACGATGAAGACGAGTGTGATCGGTTCGATCAACCTCCTGGAACTCGCTGTGCGCAATCATGCGCGGATATTCCAGGCCTCCACCTCAGAAGTCTACGGCGATCCGCACGTTCACCCGCAGCCGGAAGCTTATTGGGGCAACGTGAATTCGTTCGGTCCGCGGGCCTGCTACGACGAGGGCAAGCGCTCGGCCGAGACGCTGTTCTACGATTTTCACAAGCAGCATGGCCTCGACATCCGCGTGGTGCGCATCTTCAACACCTACGGTCCGCGCATGCGTCCCGACGACGGCCGCGTCGTGTCCAATTTCATTGTCCAGGCCCTCAAGGGCGAGGACATCACGGTATATGGCGAGGGGTCGCAGACGCGTTCGTTCTGCTATGTAGACGACCTGATCGAGGGCTTCCACCGGCTGATGTACTCAGAGCCGGCCATCCACACACCCGTCAACATCGGCAACCCGGGCGAGTTCACGGTCCGTGAGCTGGCGGAGCGCATCATTGCCATGACGGGCACCAAGTCCAAGATCGTTTACCACCCGCTGCCGGTCGACGATCCGCGCCAGCGCCGGCCCGATATCTCGGTTGCCAAGAAAGAACTCGGCTGGGAGCCGACTGTAGCACTGGAAGACGGCCTGGCGTCGACGATCACTTATTTCGAACGCCAGCTGACCAAGACTTCCGCGAAGCTCGTAGAGGCTGCTTAAATGTCCGCGAACACTGTGCTTGTGGTCGGTGGGGCAGGCTTCATAGGCAGCCATACGTCCAAACTGCTGTCGAAGCAGGGCTACGAGCCTGTCGTCTACGACAATCTCTCGACCGGGCATCGCGAGGCGGTGCGTTGGGGAGCGTTCGTCGAGGGCGACATCCTCGACATGGCGCGCCTGATCGCTGCGATCGAGGAGCACAAGCCGTCTGCGGTCATCCATTTTGCCGCCTCGGCCTATGTCGGAGAGTCCGTCGAGAACCCGGCCAAATACTACCGCAACAACGTCGCCGGCACACAGTCCCTGTTGGAAGCATGCCGCCTGACGGGCACGCGGAACGTGGTCTTCTCATCGAGCTGTGCCACCTACGGCATTCCCGGCAACCTGCCGATCCAGGAACGGGAAGTCCAGCAGCCCATCAATCCCTACGGCCGCACGAAGCTAATCGCGGAACATATGCTCGCCGACTATTCGGCCGCCTATGGTCTGCGTTTTGTGGCGCTACGCTATTTCAATGCGTGCGGCGCCGATCTCGATGGCGAGTTGAAGGAAGCTCATGATCCTGAGACGCACCTCATTCCGCGAGCGATGATGGCTGCCGCCGGCACGATCGATTGTCTCGAGGTTTACGGCAACGACTACGATACGCCGGACGGCACCTGCATCCGTGACTACATCCATGTCCTCGACCTGGCTCGCGCGCATGTTCTGGCGGTCGAACGTCTCAGCAACGACGGTGCAAATCTGGCGGTCAATCTCGGTACCGGCCGCGGAACGTCCATCCGTGAAATCCTCGATGCCATCAGCCGCATCACGGGTCGCAACGTGCCGATCGAGATGCGTGCTCGCCGGGCCGGCGACCCACCGGCGCTTTATGCGGACCCTTCGTGCGCGGCCGAAAAGCTCGGGTTTCTTGCGGTCTATTCGGACCTGGACACGATCATCCGCTCCGCGGCTCCCACCTTCGGCCTCGAGCTACGGGGATGAGAATGTCCCGGCTCGAAATGCCCACAAGGAAGGATCCCTTGATGGTTCCGATATTCATCGGCCGCAAACGCGTCGAATATGCCATCGGCGTCGCGATCTGGGCGGCGGCGCTGATCTATTACTGGCAATGGTGGATACTGGACGCTGTCCACACCTACCTTCTCGGTTCAATCCTGGTCAGCACACTACTGGCATGGATAACCGTTCTTCCGGTCTACTTCATCACCATCTTCTTCAATGCGCGGAAGCCCGCCGGACCGTTGCGCCTTCCGGTCGGGAGCCGGGTTGCGATGGTGGTGACGAAAGCTCCGTCGGAGCCGTTCCACGTCGTGGCGGAAACCTTGCTGGCGATGCTGGCGCAGAGCGTGCCGCATGACACCTGGCTCGCGGACGAGGATCCGTCGCCCGAAACGCTGGCTTGGTGCCGCGACCACGGCGTGTTCGTCTCCACGCGCAAGGGGCGTGCCGACTATCATCGTCAGTCCTGGCCTCGCCGCACGCGGTGCAAGGAAGGCAACCTCGCCTTCTTCTACGATCACTATGGCTACGCGGGCTATGATTTCGTGTCGCAGCTCGATGCGGATCATGTTCCCGAGCCCGACTATCTGTTCCAGATGCTGCGTCCGTTTGCGGACCAGGCCGTCGGCTATGTCTCGGCGCCCAGCATCTGCGACCGCAACGCACATGAGAGCTGGTCCGCCCGCGGACGGCTCTATGTCGAAGCAAGCATGCATGGTTCGCTCCAGGCCGGCTACAACGGTGGCTTCGCGACGGTCTGCATCGGATCGCACTATGCCGTACGTACGGCCGCGTTGAAGGAAATCGGTGGCCTGGGCCCCGAACTCGCTGAAGATCATTCGACGACGCTTTTCATGAACGCGCATGGCTGGCGCGGAGCGCATGCGCTGGATGCCATCGCCCATGGCGACGGCCCACGCACCTTTGCTGACCTCGTCACGCAGGAGTTTCAGTGGTCGCGCAGCCTGGTGATGATCCTTCTCCAGTACACGCCGAAGCTGATCGGCCGCATGCCGCTGCACTTGAAGGTGCAGTTTTTGTTCTCCCAGTTCTGGTATCCGCTGTACGCGTTCTTCCTGGCCATGATGTTCCTGCTGCCGGTGATCGTCCTGGCCCACGGCGATAATTTCGTCAGCGTGACCTACCCGGACTTCCTGCAGCACTTCATGCCGCAGTCGCTGATGATACTGATCATGGCGTTCTGGTGGCGGGCAAGCGGAACGTTCCGGCCCGTCGACGGCAAGATCCTGAGCTGGGAGGCGATGCTGTTTCTGCTGGCCCGCTGGCCCTGGGTTCTGGCGGGAACCTTCGCGGCGTTCCGCGACTGGCTGACCGGAACCTTCGTCGACTTCCGCGTCACTCCCAAGGGCGCGGCCGATGTCGGTGCGCTGCCGCTGCGTGTTCTGGCGCCATACCTGTTCGTGGTGCTGATATCGATCCTGCCGGTGCTGCTCGTCCATGACAACTATAAGACCCGCGGCTTCTACGTTTTCGCCATCGTGAACGCGTGCTTCTACATACTGCTGCTGGTGATGATCGTAGTGCAGCACGCACGTGAAAACACGGTCCGCTACCGTACCCGCCTCTATCAGCCAGCGCTCGCCGCCAGCCTGCTCGCCCTGGTCGCGCTGCCGACCTTCGCTACCGCCGAAAGGGGTCGTGACGGCATCGAGGCGCTCGCCTGGGGAACGCGTAGCTTCACGCTCTTCGACGATCGCTTCTCCGTGGCCGGCGCAGGCGTCGGCGGGCGCGATACGCACAAGACCATATTCAGTCCACGCTGGCGCCAAGGCGATGCCGGCGAACAAAGTCAGCAATAAGAAGGAATCTGTTCACATGAAGATTGCGATCATCGGAACCGGCTATGTCGGATTGGTGAGCGGTACCTGCTTCGCTGCCTGGGGTAACCAGGTCGTCTGCGTCGACAAGGATGCCCAGAAGATCGAGGCACTTCGGCGCGGCGCCGTGCCGATCTACGAGCCGGGCCTGGACGAACTGGTTGAGCGCAATTCGGTCGCCGGCCGTCTGAGCTTCACATGCAACCTTGCCGAGGCCCTCAAGGGAGCCGCGGTCGTGTTCATCGCGGTAGGCACGCCGCCGCGTGCCGGCCACGGCGATGCCGACCTTTCCTTCGTCTACATGGCCGCTCGTGAACTGGCGCCCCTGATCGACGACAATACAGTCGTGGTGGTGAAGTCGACCGTGCCCGTCGGGACAGGGGATGTTGTTCACAAGATCGTCGGATCGGCGCGCAAGGCCGGGACTTTTTCGGTTGCCTCCAACCCCGAGTTTCTTCGCGAAGGCGTCGCCATCAAGGATTTCCTGGAGCCTGACCGGGTGGTGATCGGCGTCGAGGACAAGGTCGCCGAGGAGCGCCTGGTCGCGCTTTATGGAATTCCGCTGGAGGCTAAGAAGACGCCGATCGTCGTCACGCGCCGCCGCACGTCGGAACTCATCAAGTACGCCGCCAATGCTTTCCTGGCGACCAAGATCACCTTCATCAACGAAATGGCCGACCTGTGCGAGCAGGTTGGCAGCAATGTCGGCGAACTGGCGCTGGGCATGGGCCTCGACAAGCGTATCGGGACCAGCTTCCTGAATGCGGGCCCAGGCTACGGGGGCTCGTGCTTCCCGAAAGACACCATGGCGCTTCTGCGCACCGCGCAGGACTATGGCGTGTCGGTGCGTATCGTCGAGGAAACCGTGACGGCCAACGAAGCCCGCAAGCGCCGGATGGCCCTGAAGGTCATGGACGCTCTCGACAACGACGTGCAAGGCCGCACGATCGCCGTTCTAGGTCTCACCTTCAAACCCGACACCGATGATATGCGCGACGCGCCATCGGTTCCGCTGATAGAGACGCTGCAGCGTTTCGGCGCCCAGATCCGCGCCTATGACCCGGTAGGCGCGGAGAATGCCAGCCGCATCCTGTCGGACGTCGAACTCCACGACGATGCCTATGAATGCGCGCGCGGTGCGGACGCCGTGGTCGTCGTCACGGAATGGGACAGCATCCGCAAACTCGATCTGGCGCGTCTGAAGGGAGTCATGCGTCAGGCCGTCCTGATAGATCTTAGAAACGCCTTCGCTCCAGGCGTTGCCGAAGCGCTCGGTTTCCGGGTTTCGGCAATCGGTCGCCCAACGCTCCGACAGGAGACGACCGGCAGGGGCCTGCGCACGCATTCGGGTCTCAAGGCGGCATCGACATCGCAGCAAACTCATTCAGAGAGCATGGGAGGCTCCGTTGTTAACACGTAAGAACACCTCACGTTTCAACCGCTTCGCCAACGCCCTGGGCGCCTTGACGCTCACGTGGCTTGTCGGATCGGTCTTGAGCGCTTCAGCGCAGGAAGTCGTGTTGCCCAAGGCGGCGCGCGTCATGACGCCGGCCGAAATTCACGCCCTCTACCACGACAGGAGTTGGCGGTGGAAAGCTGGCGCGGCTTATCTGGTGGACGAGGGTCGGCGGTTCAGCGCCTGGGTCGATGACGGCACCGGCAAGTCCTGGGCAGAAGGTCATTGGATTATCACCGAGACGGGACAGATGTGTCTCAATGCGACGTGGCATTCCAAGGCTGGCCAATTCCCGGCGATGACCTGCTTTTCGCACCGCGTCGATAACGGGACAATCTATCAGAAGCGCGAGCCAGACGGCAGATGGTACGTCTTTCGCCATGCCCAGCCTCGCGACCAGGACGAGGCAAAAAATCTGGTCCGTAAGGACCTCGTGTCAACCCATATCTCGGCTGTGAAGACTGCTCTTGACTGAGAGCAGCTCTCTGAACAGTAAAAAGGAGAATACTGTGAATAGCTTTTTGAAGACAACCTTCGTCCTGTTTGGGGGTGTGGTCATTTCGGGCGCCGTCTACGCGGCGAGCGGTGTATCCGGCGCCAGTGTGGACAGTCGGAACCCGTTCCAAGATAAGCGTCCGTTCATCGCGGCTGATGCCGTCACGCCCGGTGCTTACGATCCGCATGGGGACTACACCAACGACGCCAACTCCAAGATCGAGCATATCTTTCTTCCCTGGGAAGACGTGGATCTGGCAACCCTTAGTGTTGCGGACGATTACGCCAGGCAACGCGGCCGGTCGTTGCTGCTCACCATCGAGCCCTGGTCGTGGGCCCGCGATTGGCGCGTCAGCCCAGAGAACCTGCTGGGCGGAATTCTCGCTGGTCGCTACGATTCCAACATGTCCGCGGTCTGCTCCGCGGCGGCACAGCTGAAGAGTCCGGTTACCATCCGCTGGGCGCAAGAAATGGACGACAAGACCGGCCAATTCACCTGGTCGTTCTGGAATGCGGATGGCTATGTGAAGGCCTACAGGCACGTGATCGACGTCTGTCGCAAGGACCTGCCGAACGCCAAGTACATGTGGTCGCCTAAAGGGGACGAGGGTCTTCAGGCCTACTATCCGGGTGACAAATACGTCGACGTGATCGGCCTGTCAGTCTTCGGCTATCAGCCATACGACAAGCTGGAAGTCGGCCACGATACGACATTCGTGGAGCGAACGAAGCCGGGCTACGACCGCGTGGCTGGTTTCGGCAAGCCAATTGCCATAGCCGAGCTCGGCTACGAAGGCGACGACAGCTATGTGCGGAACTGGGCTTCGGAAGCGAACAAGCCGCATGCCGAATTCCCCGCCATGACTGCCGTGGTCTACTTCAACGACCTGGAAGTCTATCCTTGGCCGCGAAACGTCGGTCGGCCTGACTGGCGCGTGGCAGACCACCCGCTGAATCTGACGACCGAAACCAACGGAGCGGCTAAGCCAACTTCGAATTGACCCGCTCATCTCTTGGTTCTTCGCGATTTGCGGACGGACCTTCCTCCTGCCACGTATTGGAAAACAAGCAAATGTCTTCAGTCCATTCTACTGTTGTAAGTACGGCGCTGGTCGTGGTCCTCCTCACGGCTGGCAACGCCGCAGCAGCGCCGAAGCCGGCTGTCGATGACATCGCCAAGCTCGCTGCGGCCGCAGCTCCCATGAAGGCGGATGCGGTTGAGCAGCTTTATGCCAACCGCACCTGGCTGTGGGAGAAGAACGGAGCCGGATACTTCTCCGAGAGCAAGCAGGGCCGGAAGCGGTTCGTGGCGCGAACGCAGACCAGTTATGGCGAAGGCGACTGGTACGTAACCAGCGGCGGCAAGCTCTGCATGCGCGCGCTCTGGACCGCCAAGAACGACCGCGCAAGCGGCGTCATCACGTGCTTCCTGCATCGCGAAAAGGATGGCATCGTCTACCAACGGCCCAGCCTCGGCGGCCAGTGGTATGTCTTCCGCAACAACCCGGTGGGCAAGAATGACGGCGTGCGCAAGCTGGTGAAGGGCGATCGGGTCATCAAAGAGCTCTAATGCTCTCAACTTCCCTAAATGGAGTATGGCCGCGCCTATCCCGGCGCGGCCATACTGTCAGAGTTATCGCAAATCACACGTCCGGCTGCTTGAAAGTGCGCATATAACAACGCGACTTCTGACCGAAGCCGCTTGGGGTGCAGACGTAGGGATTGTTGTGCAGGTACTGCAAGAACGAGATCTTGCGCACCGTCGCGGGATTCTTGTTGTACCGGACCATGCCGTTGATCCGGTACTTTACCAGATAAACAGTTCGCGTTTCATCGCGCGACTTGCGAACTTCTCCCGCCTGCGCGCTGGTGCCGACAACCAGCGAAAGGCCGAGACCAAACGCGACCGCCGCAGCCCACTTCACACAATTCGAAAACATTTTTCCACCTCCAAGTTTTGTTCTTGGGGTGGTGTTCGCACGGCCGGTCATAAAATTCCGGCCGAAAAGTCGTTAAAATTGTAAGCCTATCCTCGAGTATGCTAATGGCCGTTATCTGCGCGATTTTGCCTTGACCGGATCAGTCCGATTACGGCCCCTGAGCAGTGATGCTGGCGATCCGGTTTCTCCTCCGGCCAATCATGGCCTAGGAGAACTCACATGGGTCACTCTCAATATGATGATGCTAGCCGCGAGCGCTCAGCTTGGAACGCTGGAAAGAAGGTGGGAACCAAGCGTCCGCTCACGCAGAAACAGAACGCTAGCTCATCCTATTTCGGGAGCAAGCCATTTCGGCTCGTCCTGCCGAACCTCGGTGGTCTCTATGAGCACATCGAGGCCTATATCGATCGCCACCGGCGAGTGGCGACTTCGTTGCGCGAAGTGCGATTCAGGCGGGATTTGCAGTTGATTTTTGACGCGGGCATTCCTTGATCGCGAGCTCGGCCGCGCGAGCCGCCGAACGTATCTGTCAAGAAGCACTCGCAGCACTTTCTTGTCGGCGCTGTTTAAGTCGCGGCTGGCCGACGAACCAAGGGCAACACATCAGTTGCGTCACTCCAAGGACGGGCACATCGCCGCCCGCCGACGGGCGTGGTGGGCTCTCCGCAGGCGCGACCATCGCGAACAGCTCACCTCTTTGGTTCCGTTCCGAAATCGCTTCTGGGCGGCCCGGCAAAGTCCGCAGGGCGGGCCGTGTTCGTCTATCCGGCGTCAAGCCTCTCCTAGGCATCAGACAGGCGGGTGTCGGGCCAACACCAATCCATTTTTGCGTCGAATCTCTGAACGAGTTTAGTTTTTCACGCATCCATCGAGGGTGGGCACATGCCAGTTTATCAATGAGCTAAAGAAGCTGGGGTGTTCGATTCCTCCGAAGTCGCTCTGCTGCGTTTTCGAGAAGTTGAAAACCGAGGGCCAATCGCCAGACCGGCGTGAAGCGCTCGCATCCCGCGTTATAGCAAACTATCAGGCCGGGATTAGAGACGAGGAAGAACTTGCGGCGGTCTCCAAACTGCCGCTGGGGCGGTGAAGTCCATCCGTATGAATGCAACCCGTCTCAACGTCCGCTCAGCGATCGTCTGCCGAATGGCGGGTATCCGCCGACCTCGCCCCCAATAGCGGGCCGTCTGGCTCCGGCCCCAGGGCAGAGGTGGCGGGCGAGATGACCATCGATATAGACACGGCACCCGGCGTCGGGGCAGAGTGTTGACGCCCTCTGTTCGGTTCCAAATCTCCCGAAAACCAGGATTGAAAAAGACAGCCAGGAGGATATTCACGGTCAACGTTCAGCTAAGTGGAGAGTGTCAGTTTCTTCACCTGGTATGGTGGCCGAGGCTGTTGGAAATCTAGGGGACAGGTCTAGGCAGAGGTTTCGCAACTTAGTCGTCAAGCTGATCGAGGACGTCGCTAAGGGCATGCGCTAGCGCGACCACCACGCTTGGATAGATGTTTCAGATCGCTTCCTGATCAAGGCCTCCCGCTCAAACCGGAATGTCCGCTCTTGTCCGCAGCCAGAACCTGCCGGTCCGATCGCCACCCCAACAGGTCATTCGGAACATGCAAGCCGACCAAGTGGCGACTGAAAATCCTAACCTCGCGACCGCAGAGTTCATGGTTTGTGCCCCGAAAGTCGCATAATTGGAACTGCGGCTGCTTCCGTCTCATATCACCGACGCGATACCGCCCTTGATCAGGACTGGTTCTGTCGTCTCGCCGAGCGTTATGAGGTCGGATATGACCCCAGTTCTCCCGCATCAGACGTTCGGACGCCAATTCGGCAAGGTCGCGATCCGTATCAATTGATGCGATGGAAGACGTGCAACTGACTTTCGGAGGTCAGAAGTTCTCTTGAGCTGCTTCGTGCGACAGCGACGCGATCGAACTGACCACGTGACTCGCCATCGACGTAGGGAATGCCCTGAGCCGGGCAGGGGCCCTTAGCGAGGCTTACAAGAACGATACCGGCGCGCCGGTGCCGTTCAAGGCGATTCCGTCCGTGCCCAACTTCGAACTTTGACAGCTGTTGCATTTCCGTGCCGTGTTGGCGCCGATCCATCGCGCTGAACTCTGTGCTGAGCTCCAAACGCCCGGCGTCTATCCCACCTACGCCAAGAACATCACCACCGCCTACGACGACACCAAGGCCGGGATCGCGGACGCCATGACGCGTGCCGTTCACCTGCGGGCTTGTTCGAGCCGTCTAACGGCACCGATTATACCGGCGTCGACATTCTCGCCGGGATCGTTTGGGGTCATGCCGTCCACGTCGATCAAGAGAACGGAATACGGCCCGGCCTGACGTTCGAGGGCGACATCCACGCCGGCTACGGCATGAAGGTCGGTTCAAGGATCCCGACGGGAATATCCTGAACCTGGTGGGCAATAGCGTCGCCCCGGACGCAGGCAGGCCACATCATGCGGCCACCCGCGTGGCGAGGTAGGTCAGCGCCGAAATCGCCGCTGTCGCCGGCAGGGTGATGACCCACGCCACTACGATGTTGCCGGCTATGCCCCAGCGTACGGCCGAGACGCGGCGGGCGGCGCCGACGCCGATGATGGCGCCGGTGATGGTGTGCGTTGTCGATACCGGAACGCCGAGCCAGGTGGCGGCAAAAAGCGTGATCGCACCGCCGGTCTCGGCGCAGAAACCCTGCATCGGGTTCAGCCGGGTGATCTTTGAGCCCATGGTGTGGACGATGCGCCAGCCGCCGAACAGCGTGCCCAGCGCCAGGGCCGACTGGCAGGTAATGACCACCCAGACCGGTACATAGAAGGTCTGGCCGAGCACACCTTGCGAATAGAGCAGCACGGCGATGATGCCCATAGTCTTCTGCGCGTCATTGCCGCCATGTCCCAGCGAATAGAGCGACGCGGAAAAGAACTGCAGCACGCGAAACGTATTGTCGACGGCGAACGGCGTCTGGCGCACGAACAGCCAGGAGACGACGAGAACGAGGATGAGCGCGAGAACAAATCCGCTCGCCGGCGAGAGCACGATGGCCGCGACCGTCTTGCCGAGCCCCGACCAGACGATGGCGCCGGTCCCGGCCTTGGCGACACCAGCGCCGACCAGCCCGCCGATCAGCGCGTGCGAACTGCTCGACGGAATGCCGGCGATCCAGGTGACGATGTTCCAGACGATGGCGCCGACAAGCGCCGCGAAGATGACCGCCGGCGTGACGATGCTGACATCGACAATGCCCTTGCCCACGGTCTCGGCGACATGCAGGCCGAAGACCGTAAAGGCGATGAAATTGAAGAAAGCCGCCCAAAACACCGCGTAATGCGGTTTGAGCACTCGGGTGGAAACGATGGTCGCGATCGAATTCGCGGCATCGTGCAGGCCGTTGAGGAAATCGAAGAACAGCGCAACGGCAACAAGGCCGACCAGCAGGGGAAAAGCGATCGTGGCGTCCATCGCCTAAACGTTCTCGATCACGATGCCGCTGATCTCGTTGGCGACGTCCTCGAACCGGTCGACCACTTTCTCCAGCTGGCCATAAATCTCCGAGCCGATCAGATAAGCCATAGCATCGCCGCGGCCGCGCTTGAACAGGTCCTTCAGGCCCTGCTCATGCAGATCGTCGGCGCGGCCCTCGACGCGCATCACCTCCTCGGCGATGGCGTTGAGGCGCACTGCGTTTGCGCCTACCTTGGCGAGCAACGGGATGGCCTCCGCGACCAATCGAGCAGCTTGGATGATAACGCCACCCATTTCCCGCATCAGGGGGTCGAACTCCCTCACCTCGAACAATTTCACCGTCTTGACGGTCTTGTGCATCGTGTCGATGGCGTCATCCATCGACTGGATCAGGTCCTTGATGTCGCCGCGGTCGAAGGGCGTGATGAAGGAGCGCCTGACGGCAAGCAGGACCTCGGCCGTGATGCCGTCAGCCTCGTTTTCGAGATCGACGATCTTTTGGGACCATCGATCTATGTCCCTGCCCTGGAGAAGCTGCTCAAGCGCCTCGGCGCCGCCGACCACCGTGCGCGAATGCCGTTCGAACAGCTCGAAGAAGCGATCCTCGCGCGGCAACAGTCTGCGAAACCAACCCAGCATCTTGTCCACCCAGTTTCCGCCTATCACACATAGCGCCATGCGACGCAGGATAACAGATAAGCCGGCTTAAAAATGCGGTCGAGGTTCGATTAGGGCGGTGTCTCACCGTCTGCACACTGGCGAACCAAGACGCGTATCGAAGGCGTGCCCGATCCGGTGCATGTCGGGCACGCCAACCTCACCATGCGCATGGCTAACCGCCGCTTCACGCGCCCGACCAATGCCTCTCAAGAAGTTCGACGACCACGTCCACATGGACGCCATTTACAACGGTCTGGTACAACTTCATCAAATGCACAAGACGCTGAAGATGACGCCGGCAATGGCGGCAAGACGCTCTGTCGATGGAAGACCATTGTGAGAAGACGGACGCCTTGGCACCCGAAGCACGGCCCAAAAGAAGGCTGCCTAAGCGGCGACTATCTGCCCTTGTCTTTGCGGACTATCGACAGCTTCGGCCCGTGGGCTTCCCGAATGATCTTGGCGGCTTCGTGGATGGTGATCCCGCACTTGCGGGCGTAGTAGGCCGCTTCCGCTACAAGTTCGGCTTCTACCGGCTCTTCAACGGCATGCTTGGCCTTAGGTTTCGCCTTCTTCCCCATGACGCGAATCATAGCACATTATGGGCCTTGGATGAACGACCGCTTCGGCGGGTGGTCGAACTGCAGCTTCTGAAGGGCCTCAATTACGACACCTCTTTCGCGCGCTCCAAGGACTGGGAAGAGTTCGCCAAGGCCGGCGCGCGCCAGATGGATTTCGCGTTCACAGTCTGTAACGACGCAGCCAACGAATCCTGTCCGATTTGACCGGGTCAGCCGATGACGGCGCTTTGGGGCGCGCCCCGATCCGGCGGCGGTGGAAGGCACCGAGGCCGAAAAGCATCTCGCCTTTGCTGATGCCTATCGAATGCTCAACAACCGGATGTCGATCTTCGTCAGCCTGCCGATGAGCAAGCTTGGCAAGCTCGCTCTGCAAAAGAGCCTGGATGAGATTGGTTACAACCTACCCAAGGCAGGCTGAACTGATGAGCGCCGATTTGCCACGCCTTGTGGCGGAAGCACTGGGCACTGCAATCCTCGTCGCGACTGTTGTCGGCTCGCTGGAACTGTTCGCCGGCGAGACGGGCAGCTTCTTCCTCCGGTGCTTTGAATAGGGCGGCGGGCATTTCCATATAGACGCGCCGAGCACGCCCTGGGCTATCAATTCCTGCTTTAGCTCGCCGTAGGAGTTAGCGCCCTGATACCCCGCATCTTTGAGTGCCTCGCTATTGAATCAAGTCTGGCAGGCCGCTTAAAGGCAGAAGGCGAAAGACGACGAGGTTCGAAGGAATTTTGACACCTCGCTTCGCTTTAGCAGCTTTGCGCCCCCATCCGCGCGCCTTCCTTCGCCCACTTGCAGGCAATGGACTACCTACGCCGGGGATATGTCTGCCGAGGTCTCAGCGATCATCGGTACGCTCGACATCGTGAAATCGACCGATAGCTGCGATCGGTCGGGATGGCATGTCCGAACCTGGCGCCTTCGGCTATGAATTCCGCCGCCGCATGAATTCCTCGGTGCCGGCCCCCGGCCGAAAACAGCGACATCGTTGCCTGCGAAACCGCTTGAGCGTCAGGACTGCCCTCCGCGAACCCATGCTCGCGCAAACGCGATCGAAAAACCTGCTTCAGCAGTTTCATATCGTCCGCATAGGTAATGCCGCTGTCAGAAATGAAAGGG
>NZ_JAIUGQ010000054.1:0-31781 GCF_020164715.1 Mesorhizobium sp. ESP7-2 | reverse complement strand
GCCCTCGTTCGTGAGGCGTATATAGTCGCCACCCCGACAAACTGTCAACACCGCTTTCTCAAGTTTTTGAACTTTTTCGTGGAGATATCCACGGGGCCGAATTGGTGAGTTGGCTAGGCTGAGTTTCCACGCCGCTTTCAGCGATTGATCGCGCCTGGCTGCCGCCACGCTCTCAGACGGGCTGCAGGCGCCAAGTGTGAGGGTCGAGTCACAAGACCGCAACATTGCCACGGTGCTCCGCCGCGCCTTCCTCTTCCAGGGCCGCGACCAGCTTGACTGCGGACTCCCAATGCTTGGCAACATCGCTCCGCGTCCTTTCCCGGCTCCGGCTACCAACCGGCAAGCTTCCCGCGATCGCCTTTAAAAGCGGACATCCGTACAGATGGATGCTGCCATACATGGACTAGCGCCTGTTCGACACGCGCTGAGGCGCTCTATGGGGGTTTGCCAAGCCTACCACAACCGGGCCGCGCAGCCATATCAACGCGATGGATCGGCACCTCTGCTTCTCACCGCTCGCGCAGGACCTCCTGCTTGTATCGCATGAGCGGCGAAAGAAGGTAGCTGATGATACGTTCGGTGTTTCCGGGCCACCTTTCGGGAGTGGCCGCAATCTGTGAGGTTGCCGGTTCTGCATTGGGATCGGAGATCGGCTTGTGTCTGGACTTGACCTTACGCTTGACCCTGAGCGACAGCCTCGACGTTTCGATGTGATCAACGGTGCTGGCGGCCGGCGTCAGTGGTCGGTGGATGACAAAGCCCGGATCATTGCGGAGACTCTGGAGCCGAACGCAATCATTTCCGAGGTCGCCCGCCGGTATGGTCTGAGGCCGCAACAGGTCTTCGCCTGGCGTCGCGAAGCGCGCAAACAGGCCGTTTCGGTGCAGCAAGATTCTCCCGCCTTCGTGCCGGCGGTGGTGGGGGCGCCGGAACCCATAGCCAGGCATCCACCGAAGCAGCGGAACCGGAAAGCCACCCGAGACGCCGGCGTGATTGAGCTTGAGATCGACGGCATCGCCATGCGCGTTGGCCGTGGCGCCGATACCAAGACAGTAGCCGCTGTAATCCGCGCGCTGAAGGCGACGACGTGATTGGGCCGACGGGTGCGGTCAAGGTGATGGTAGCGACGAAGCCAGTGGACTTCCGCAAGGGTGCTGAGGGCTTGGCCGCCCTGGTGCGCGAGACGATGGGCGCCGATCCGTTCAGCAGCGCCGTCTACGTCTTCCGCGCCAAGCGCCCCGACCGGATCAAGCTGATCTTCTGGGACGGCACCGGGGTCTGCCTTTATGCAAAGCGTCTGGAGGATGGCGAGTTCCGCTGGCCGAAAGTGCATGACGGCGTGATGCGGTTGACGGCTGCACAGCTCTCGGCGCTGCTCGAAGGCCTCGATTGGCGGCGAGTCCACGAGCCGCGCCGGACCCGCATTCCAGCCCAGGCGGGCTGACCCGCGACGAAGTGAATCAGCGTGGATTCCGCTGTCGCGGGCCGTCGGCTAATATGGTCTGATCGGCTCATGGCGATGACGGCTGACCAGCTTCCCGACGATCCGGATGCGCTGAGGGCGATGGTCCTGGCGCGCGACATCGAGAATTCCCGTCTGGTCCAGATCATTAAGGAATTGCAGCGCCATCGCTTCGGCCGTCGTGCTGAGACGCTGCCGGAAGACCAACTGCTGCTGGGACTTGAGGAAGCCGAGCAGATCGAGGCGGCCGGCAGGAGGAGAACGAACAGGCTGCTCCCACGGAGCGACAGGCGCGTGTCGCCAAGCGTCGGGCGAACCGCGGCGCGTTGCCACCCCATCTGCCGCGCACGGAGATGGTCGTCGACATCGAGGCCCATGCCTGCCCGTGCTGCCGCAACGGCCTGCATCGGATCGGCGAAGACGTGAGCGAGCGGCTAAGACATCGTGCCGGCGCGGCTGCGTGTGATCGTCGTGCGCCGGCCCAAATATGCCTGCCGCGCCTGCGAGGACGTTGTCGTTCAGGCTCCGGCACCCGCCCGGTTGATCGAAGGCGGCCTTCCGACCGAGGCAACGATCGCCCAGGTCCTAGTCTCCAAAAATGCTGACCACCTGCCACTCTATCGTCAGGCGCAGATCTACGCCCGGCAGGGCATCAATCTCGACCGGTCGACGCTCGCCGACTGGGTCGGCCGTGCCGCCTGGCATCTACGTCCGGTGCACGAGCGGCTGCTTGGAAAGCTGAGGTCCTCACCAAAACTCTTCGCCGACGAGACGAAGGCGCCGGTGCTCGATCCGGGCCGCGGCAAGACGAAGACAGGCCAGCTCTGGGCCTATGCCCGCGATGACCGACCATGGAATGGCGGCGACCCGCCTTACATCCGCGCCTCTGAACTCCGGGCCGTGGCCTGAGAACACCGCTTACGATGATACGGCGTGAGCCGGTCTTGATCTCGACCGTGACCGACATGCCGGGTGACAGATCGGCGGATCTGCCCTCGATCCGCATCTGGGTGCGGTCGAGCGAGACGCGCGCTACATAGGCGAGCCCCTGCCCCGTGTCTCGGTCGTCGAACTCTCTGCTGCGGATCGTGGCTCGCCTGAGGCATCGTCGCGTTTGTCATTGTTGACGGCGTCGTGCGAGACGCCGAGCACGCGCCCGTGCAAGAGCCCGTAGCGCGTGAAATTGAAGGTATCGACCTTGATCTCCGCCTCCTGCCCGGGAGAAACAAACCCGATATCGCTGTTCGACACCATGGCCTCGATCTCGAGGGCAGCGTCGGCCGGCACGACGACCGCGAGCGACTGCGCCGGCGTGACGACGCCTCCGGTCAAGATCGAACAGATAGAGCTGGCGCGTATCGCCCTGAAGAGACTCGGCCTCGTTGGCAAAGGCACCAGCGCGATCGCGACCTACCCAGGATGAGCTCGACAAGCTGATCGCCGACTTCGATGAAAATCCTCGTCAGATCGCTCCGGTCAGCTTGATCATACAGGGGTGTCCGCCACGGCACGCAGGTCCAAGGGTTCGCCCATATCCTATTAATGCCACCCCACAAATTCGCCTCGGTATGCCGTTGTCGGGTGGCGCTGTTGTCGCCTAACGGAAAGCCCTGGACATCTGGTCAGCGAACGGTTTCAGCAAGTACGACCATACAGTTCGTTCGTCTGTGCTGATGTGGACTTCGGCAGGCATGCCTGGCTTCAGGACCTTGGCTTCCGTTAAGCAGTCCGACTTGTTTTCAACCTTGATACGCGCTGAAAAATACGACAACTGACGCTGTTGGTCCTTGATCAAATCGGCGGATATGCGCTGAACCCACCCTTGGCAGGCGGGTGTAGTACCGGCGTCGAACGCAGGAAAACGAATTGATACTGGTTGGCCGGCGCGAATGTCATCTACACGCGACGGCGGGATTAGGGCGTCGACTACGAGATTGTCCGTATCCGGCACAATCATCATGAGCACTTCTCCGGGGCCGACGACACCGCCTACCGTGTGGATCGATGATTCTTGAATTGTTCCAGACTGCGGAGCCCTGACCGTACTTTTGCTCAGCTCATCCTGAGCTACTATCTTGCGCTCCTTCAGCTCGGTGCTCTTGGCTTCGGTCTGGCGAAGCTCGCTTGTGACATCGGCGCGCTTTTGTTCGTCGAGTTGGAGAATTTGCAGCGCAGTTTCGCTAACCCGAGCCTCCGCTTCGGCGACTGCAGCGGCCAGACGTCCCGATTCTCCGTGAGCTCGCGTGCTATCCAATCTCGCCTTGCTCAATCTCTCCTTTGAAACCAATTTCTTAGAATACAACGCTTCGACATCCGTGAGGTCGTGATCCAGCAAGGCCACCGCTTCATCTTCCGCCGCTTGCTCTGATTTGAGGCCGTCGATCTGACGTTCGAGTTGTCTTGTGCGACTTTGCAATTGAGCCTTCTGACCTTTGAGTGCCGCCGCACGGCTGTCGAACAAGGCGCGTTCACCACTGACAAGAGCCGCCAGCTCAGGGTTGCTCATCCTGGCCTGGACAGCTCGCGGGACCTGGATTTCCGGAAGGCTTTGCCGTTCCGCCTCCAGCCGGGCAAGGCGGATAGTCGCGCGATCGAGATCCTCGCTAATTATTTGCAGATTAGCTCTCGTCAATGTGTCATCCAGCTTGACCAGCACGTCGCCGGCTTGAACATGATCTCCGTCCTGGGCGAAGATAGCACCGATCGTACCACCCGTGAGATGCTGAACTTTCTTGATGTTGGTCTCTACCACCACTGTGGCTGGCGCAATCACCGCGCCGGCGATCTTGGTCAAGCCGACCCACAGCCCGCAGCCCAAGACTACTAGAAAAGTCGTTGCAAGACCTAGCATCAGATTGGCGCGAACGCCGTCTTGCAATCCGAGCACATCCTCCCCGGTGGCATATGGCGCCGTGATCGTATCAGACACTTGGAAGAATCTCAGGCATGCCCGCTGACGCCCTTGTGAAGGGGCACCACCGGACTTGGACGCTCTGCAGCTGGAAAGGGTCGGACCACGTTCGCCAGCACATCCTCGCGCGAGCCAAAGGAATGGAGCATGCCATTGGACATGACGAGAACCCGATCGATGTTGGTGAGAGCCGACGGACGATGAGCCACAATGATGACAATCCCACCACGCTGACGAACGCTCAGGATCGCACCGGCCAGCGCAGCATCGCCACTGACGTCGAGATTTGAATTAGGCTCGTCAAGAACGACAAGAAATGGTTCGCCATAAAGTGCCCTGGCCAGTCCCACGAGCTGCCGCTGCCCCGCCGACAAAGCAGTGCCCCCTTCCCCCACGCGCGTTTGAAAACCGTCTGGAAGTCGCATGATCATCTTGTCGATACCCGCCGCCCTGGCGGCAGCCATAACGCCTTTGGGATCGCCTTGGCCGCCAAACCTCGAGATGTTGTCCGCGACTGTACCATCAAACAGTTCAACGTCTTGCGGCAGGTAACCAACATGAGCGCCAACCCGCTCCGAACTCCATTGCTCGAGCGAGGCTCCGTCTAACCTGACCGTTCCGCGAAGCGGCTTCCACGCACCGACCAGGGCGCGAACGAGCGTCGTCTTGCCAGAGCCGCTCGGGCCGATAACGGCCATGCCGGAGCCTTTCGGCAATTGGAAAGTCACGTTTAAGACGGTCGGCCTCGACACGCCCGGCGGCGCGATCGTCAGGTCTTCAACCGCAAGAAGTGCCTGCGGGCGGGGCAATTCCATGGGCTCGTTGTGATCGTCAAAAGTGCTGAGCACGGCGGCCAACTGGGAGAAGCTGCGCCTAGCAGCCAGGAAACCCTTCCAGTTTGCGATCGCAATATCAACAGGGGCCAGCGCGCGGCCCAGCAATATGGATGACGCGATAATCACGCCAGGGGATGCTTCGCCGCCAATAACAAGATAAGCGCCGAGCCCTAAAACCGAGGATTGTAACGCCATGCGAAGCGCCTTGGTTAGCGAGCCGGCTGCGCCTACGACGTCGGAAAGCCGCTCCTGGTACGCCAGATAGGCTCGGGTCGCTTCGCTCCAGCGATGGCCAATCCGGCTGGAAAGACCCATAGCGTGCACAACTTCGGCGTTGCGACGCCCGGAATCGGCAAGAACGCGTTGCGATAAAAGTGCTTCGGACGCGTGCATCGCCGGTCCGCGCGCAAAAATTTCCGCCACCACTGTCAGGGTAATGACAACAGCCGCGCCTGCTGTGGCTAGTATTCCAAGCGAAGGGTGCAGAAGATAGATGATCACCAGATAAAATGGTATCCAGGGGGCGTCGAAGACGACTGTCGGTCCCAACCCGGAAAGAAAGCCGCGGAGTTGATCCAGATCGCGAAGCGGATGAGTCCTGCTTGCGTCCTCTCCGGCAATGAGCGGCAGGGACAGTGAGATGGCGAAGACCCTTTGCTGCAGAGTTCTATGGAGCCGACTGCCAATCCGCACCAAGAGGCGAAGCCGTATGAAATCGAGCACTCCATAGACCGCATACAGACCAAGCATCCCAATAGTGAATCCGACAAGCGTCGGAATGCTCTGTGAAGGCAGAACGCGATCGTAGATCTGCAGCATATAGATGGATCCTGTCAAAGACAGAATGTTGATGACCGCTGAGAACAGACCGACACCGGCCAGCCCAGGAACACAGCCTGAAAAAGCCGAACGCAAATCCATCGAAGGCCCGTTCCATCGCTTCATGGTGCGCGACCCTCTACGAGAAATGGCCGCATGGACTCGCTTGTCCTGCCGATTGTAAACACCCTCTTCCTTGCTAGCCCTGTCCCGCACCAAAAGCATTAAGCGTTGCTAAGGTATCTGCCTTCGGTAAAAATGTAGCAAAATCGTGACGCTTTTCCGAGAAACCCAAGGCTTCCTTGCCAAAAGCGGTGGATAAGATAGCGGGGGGTGGGAAAGTTTGCAGCGACAGCGCCGCCGAAGTCAAAACACGGTTTTTAGACCCGTGTGATTGCGACCCGGCGGTGCGACCAGCCTATCGTTTGTTTGCAACCACCAAAAAGTGTTGCGCAAGGGAGCCAGGCAGCTTGAGCGTTTTTGATGCCTTCTCCACTGGCTCGATCAATGCCTGGCAAAGGCCAGGCAAAAAGTGGCCTGGCCGAGGCAGATAACCGTAGGGGATCAGGTGCTCAACGGTGAAACCAGACGATACGAGCAATTCGTTAAATCGACTGGCGCTCAGCGTGTTGCGGAGTGTGCGTCCAAAAACCTGATTTAGCATCCGGCAAGCTACGCCAACTGGCGAGGTTGCGTTCATGTGTACGTTGGCCACAAGCCTGCCTTGGTCGTTCAGTTGGTCGTGTATCGCCGTCAGGGCCTCTCGTCGCAGAGAATCCTCGGCATTCAGGAAGAAACGAAATGCGGTTACAACGTCGAACGTTTCGCCGAGCGGGTCGACTGTCATATCGATGTGCCGCAGTTTCACATTGTCTGGGACCCGTGCACAGGCGAGCATAGCCCCGGAGACATCGACCCCCACCACCTCGTCAAACAGTTCGGCGGCTATGTTGGTGATGCGGCCGGTGCCGCACGCGAAGTCGAGGCACTTTCGGCCGGCACCACCCATGGGACCGAGAACGTCAACGAGAAGGGGCTTCTCAATTTTTGTCCACAGGGCGCCATAGTAGCCGGACTCGTGTGTCTTGTTGTAGTGCTCACCATAACCCAGGGCACAGTGGCTAATGCGATAATTATCCGAGACTTCATCCCCTTCCCGATCAGCCCGCCGATTCTGCCACACTCTGGCCTCAACAGCTCGGGGGCTCGTCTGAGGAACTTTCAAGACAGGTGTCTCAAACGTGCAGATTGCCGGGCCGGCCGCTGGTGCGACTTCAGTTGACTGCATTGGAGAGGCGCTTGGCTTGGACTGGATCTTCACGAAACCCTCCGTTCCATTTTGGTTGACGGTCGAACTTTGAGCCAGCGGCCTCCCCACGCGAGTCCGACACACTTGCTTACTGGATGGCCACGGCTTCGAGGTCACTGCTGAAGGTCGCCTCGATGGTATCTCCGGGCGCAACGACGGTATCCTCGTCGGCAGCCAGCTTTCGCCATTCCTGGCCGACCTTGCGAATGATCAACACCTTGGCGCGGATTGTTTCCCCAGCCATAGGCAAGGGTCGGGCCGACGCTCCGGATGGCTGCAGTTTCTGGCTTGCGGCGTGAAGTTTTGCGGTGTTGTCCGCCAAACGCCCATCTGTGTCCTTCAATTCGGTCAGAAGACCAATTTTCCGTTGGTTCTCAGCGCGTTGCAGCTGCCTTGCATAGTCATCTTCCTGGCGACGCGCCCTCATCAGTTCAACTGACGTCTGAAGAGCACCGCTTGACGACAGAAGCAAAGCTCGCCGAACGTCGGCGAGCCTGTTGTTGGTGAGGTTGCCCGATTCAAAGACCTTCGTAACCCTAGCCAGATCGTCTTGGTCTGCCTTGACGCCGTCGTTTTCGACCTGTTGACGCTTGAGCAGAACGTCGATCTGATCTGCCGTGTCTTTCTCGCCTTTTTCGAGATAGCTCTGCTCCGCCTGAAAATCGCTGATTGAAATCTTCAAGGCCTCCGCTTCAGCCCGCGCTATTGCGGTACCGACACTGGCAGGCAACGGTGATCCCTGCGGCAGGTGTTGGTCAAAGCTCGCCTCACCTTGCAGTTCGGCGCGAATTCGAGCGCCGTGAAAGTAGTCCTTGATATACTCGCCCCAAAGCGATTCATAGTCGCGGCGCAGATCAACCGGATCGGGTCCCGCTTGGCCTGCTCTTGAACGCAAAAGGCTTAATCCACCGGAAACGGCTATCGCCTGTCGAACTGTCATCAGCGGGCGATACGGCTGCTGCCCCGGAGTAAGGACATCGCCGGTGACATAGATTGGCCGATATTCCGCGATCACCGCGGTCACGTCGCTTGGCTTGATGATAATCATTTGCTCTCGCCCGTCCTGCAGCCGCGCGCGAAAAATCTTTGTCGGCAAGATTGTTTCCATGCGCGTCTGCAGTTGAGTCGGAGTAAGGCCGGCAACCGATACCACGCCAACTTCGGGAAGCGCGATCGTGCCGTCCATCTGGACCACGGCACGCTGAATTCGCTCAGGAATCGAAGCAATTCCTATTTCGACGACATCTCCTGGAGACAATTGATAGACAAGCGGGGCGTCTGCCGCAGCGACCTTTTGGGCGGCTGATACCGCGACGAGCGCGGCGAGTAGAATTCGCTTATCGAAGCCCATTTGCCACAATCTCCTTCTGGCTCGACGTGCCCGACACTGACCAATCGACACGGGTGACAAAATCGTGGACCGGGCCGCCCGGCGCGCCCCAATTGCTTGACCAGACAACCTGCGAGCCGTCTGGGGAGGGCGAGGCGTGTGTCTCGCTCCAGTAGTCGAAGACGACATTTCGCGTCTCCGCGATGCGACGAACATATCCACTGCCATCAGTGCGCAGCGCGATCACTTCCCTTGCGTAAGGCGCCCAATCGGGATGGTTTGACACTTCCGCCGGATCGCCGGCGTAGCTCAAGAATACCCAGCCCGGCCTATTCAAGGCCCGTAGAGACGCGTGCTGGGCTTCGCCGTATTTCATCAGTGAGGTGACCGCCCCATCCGAGATCCGCCGCTTGATGACTTGATACTTGTCCGGTTCCGATTTGCTGATGCCCACATAAATTTCGCTGCCATCGGCATCGACGGTCATATCGCCGTGACCAGGCCGATGATGCTCCGCCCATTTCTGGCGCAAGACACCGTCGACGGAGAAGATCATGATCTGGTCCGTCCCGTCTTCAAGGTTCTGAAAGCAAAGAACGTTGGTGCCTAGCGGAGAGATCGAGCAGGCGCGGTTGGCCCCAGCAAGTTGAGCAAGATCGATATCCTGGAACTTTCGCTGCCGCTTGAGATCGTAGGCGAAGGCCACCGTTTTGCCGTCCGCTCGAACCGCGCGCACGACTATGCGATTGCCATCCCGGCTAGGGTTGCCTTTGTTAGGGCCGAACTGAAGATTGCTATAGTTCGTCGCGTGAAAAATCACTTCCTCACGATTGGTGCGCGGCGTCCACCTGGAGATTGCCCTGCCCTCGACGCAGATCATCTGGCTCGGTTCCTGCGGGTTCCACTCGCATCCGCCCGATCGGTCCCGGTGGAAGAGCGGGGCGTAGGTGTGTCCGTCGAGGAAGCACATGCCACCGCAGCCGTTGCTGATGACAAGAAGGCTTTGGTCAGCGCTCCAGGCTTGGGCGCTCGAATAGCGATGACTGCAATACTTCCTTCCACACACGACTCCATTGCCAAGGTTTCCGGGTTTGGTAACGCGCGTGAAGCTGTTGCCCGATGCCGGATCTTGCGTTGACTGGAGATAGCCCGGCAGGTCTGCCGGCAACGACACTGTCGGTGGAATGACGTTTTGCGACCCGATCGCGACGTGTAGATCGATGGGTAAGGCCGCTGCAATTAACATCAGAGCCGATGCGTAACGGTGGCCGGAAGTCATGTCATGTAGCCCATTTCGCGACGTACCCGACCTTCGCTGAGACGCGACCGCCACCAATCAATTGTTCGCCCCAAGCCATCGCGAAGGCTGGTCTGCGCCCGCCAACCAGTCTCGCTTTCAAGACGCGTGGAATCAGCCAGCAAGGCGCGAACTTCTGAGTTTTGCGGCCGGAGACGACTTTCGTCTCGATGAACGGCCTTTTTGGAGCCGCTCAACTCAAGAACGAGATCCAGTACGTCCGAAACAGTCACGGCGCGCTGGCTCCCGGCATTGTAGGCATTGCCGAATTCGAGACCAGACAACCCTGCCGTAAGGAATGCCGCCGCTGTGTCTTCGACAAAGGTGAGGTCGCGGACCGGACTTGTATCGCCGACCATGATTGCCGGGCAATTTGGGTCCAAGGCCTGGCGGATGATGGTCGGCACGATCGCCCGTTCACTCTGACGTGGCCCGTATGTGTTAAAGGGCCGCATGATCACGACAGGAACATCGAAAGACCTGGCGTAGGACTGGGCCATCATGTCGGCGCCGATCTTCGATGCCGAATAAGGCGACTGTCCCTGCAGCGGATGCGTTTCGCCGATTGGCATCGTCAAGGCGGTGCCGTAGACCTCGCTAGTCGAGGTGTGAACGACGCGTTCCGTCTCCCACTGGCGAGCCGCCTCAAGTACGTTCACCGTGCCCAGGATGTTATTTTCCACATATGACTGAGCGGCTGCGTAAGAATATGGAATAGCAATGAGCGCGGCCAGATGAAAAACAATCGACTGACCTCGCATGATCCGGTTCAGGAAAGCGCTGTCGCGAACGTCGCCACGCACGAGCTTCAGCTGGCTTCGAACTGTGTCGGGCAAATCATCCAACCACCCGTGACTGTCAAAGGAATTGTATAGCGCAAGGGCAGTGACATCCGCGCCGTTGCGTACGAGTGCCTCGGTAAGATGAGACCCGATAAATCCATCCGCACCTGTCACCAGAACCTTCTTGCCCTTGTAGCTCATGACCAAGCATTTCCTCGTCCGACGTGAGACGCTGTCTTTTCGTTAGCATTCATATGTGAGCCGGCGGCGACGGCACCCGGCCGAGAACGGCCAGGCAGCCGCGCACAATCCAGACGATGTCCGAAGCGATCGTGCGCTGCGAATAATACGCGAGGTCGATCTTTGCCTTGGCAGGAAAGAGGACTTCCCGGTAAAACAGCAGCGGCTCCGCCGAGAGAGGATAGAAACGGGCCTCGTGGCGGAACAGGACCTGGGTTGGACCCAGCAACCCCGGTTTGTATTGGAGAATGGCCTTAAGCTCGCCCTGGAAACAGTCAGCGAAAGCCAGACTTTCTGGACGCGGTCCGACTATCGCCATCTCGCCTCTCAAAACGTTCCACAATTGCGGTAACTCGTCGAATTTTGTTGCGGCGAGCAGCCGACCTAGAGGCGTCATGCGGCTGTCACCTGCCATGGTCAATGCCAAGCCCTGAGCGCTGCATTTGGCAGCGAATTTGCGAAATTTGTACATGCGAAAGGGCCGTCCCCCGGCGCCAATGCGGATCTGCACAAACAAGATGGGTCGACCGCCTTCGAGCAGGATTCCTAAAGCGACTAGCATCATCAGCGGCGCCAGCACGATGCCTGCAACGCTTGCCACAACGAGATCGATCGCGCGCCTACCGAACCCATGCGCGTAGCTTGGGACCAAGCGCCCATGAAAGGATCGAACCGAGGCGTTCATGCGGCGGTACCCGTTTGTGCGCAGCGGTTGACCACGCGTGCCAGCGTGCCCACAACCGTTTCTATGACGGGGGCGGTGATCTGGGGATGCAGGGGAAGTGTCAACTCTCGGTGTGCAAAGTCCTCTGTTCGGGGCAAATGCGTTCCAGGAGAGAGCTCTCGATAGAAACTCATCTGATGCACCGGCGGATAGTGGACGGTGGTCTGTATCTCCTGGTCCCGCAATTCGTCGACGACGTCTTGCCGGTTAACGTCGCGCGGCAGAAGAATTGGCATGATATGGTAAGCCGACGTCCGCGGTTCACTGAATGGAATGGTCACGCCGGGACAATGCATGGCAACCAGGCGCCGGTAGAGGACGACGAGGATGCGCCTAATTTCGTTCCATTCCCGCAAGTTCTCCAATTGAACCAGTCCTATGGCGGCCCGCAGTTCGTCCATGCGGTAGTTGAATCCGAGCATGGTGACATCATACTGTGCCGTGCGGCTGTTCAGCCGCTGATGTGTCCCGGTTGTCATCCCGTGGCCGCGGGCTTGTCGAATCCGTGCCCGCAGGGCCGGATCTTGAGCAATGACAGCGCCTCCTTCTGCCGTTGTCATGTTCTTGTTGCCATAGAAGCTGAAAGCGGCAGCAGCGCCAAACGTGCCAACTTCTTTCAGGCCGGGCGCATGCGCGGCATCCTCTATTATATGTAATCCCCGAGCGCGGGCGAATGTCTGCCAATCTTCCCGGTTGGCGAGGTAGCCCGCAAAGTGAACGAGCACCACTGCCTTAGTGCGTGACGTGCACCGCGCTTCCGCTTCCACCATAGACATCAATGGGACGTCGACGGATTCGATGTCGACGAAGACTGGCGTGGCGCCCACATAGAGGACCGCATTCGCAGTCGCTACGAAGGTAAGCGACGGTACAAGCACTTCGTCGCCCGGGCCAATCCCGAGTCCGTGCAGTATCAGATGAAGGGCTGCGGTGCAGGAACTGACCGCAACGCAATCTTCCGCGTTGTGCATTCTGGCAAATGCCTCTTCGAAAGCCTGCACCCGCTCGCCCATAGTCAGCCAGCTGCTATCAATTACCTTTGTGAGCGCATTCTTCTCCGGCAAGCCCAGAATAGGGGCACTCACCAAAAGCATCATTACCTCCCGGATCTTTGTGGTCGTTATGCTGCGGCTGCGGCAACCTCTATCGAGGACGGCTGCTCTTCCCACGAAATTGCTTGAGCATTCTGGAAGTCGTCGACGCGGCCGATATCAAGCCAAACGCCATCATGTTTGTAGACATGGACGACCGTACCCTTTTGCATCATTTGCAGCATTAGATCGTCAAAACCGAATGGTATTCCTGATGGTATAAACATCAACACATCCGGATTCATGCAGTAAATACCCATGCTAACCAAGTGCGAAAGGGTCGGCTTCTCACGGAATACCTTTACGGTATTGTCGACTTCGTCAATGACGCCGAAGTCCATCTTGTGCAGGCGGCATGCGGTGGCGATTGTCACCGGGTCCTTGTGCATCCGATGCGCTGCAACAAACCGGCTCAGGCTCAAATCGGTGAGGACATCGCCGTTGAGCACGACAAACGGTTCGGTAAGTTCATCTCTAATCAAGGACAGAGGCCCAATGGTGCCGAGCGGCTCCATTTCCTGGGTGTACTTGATCTTAAGATTCCATTGTGAGCCATCACCGCAAACGCTTCGGATCAAATGGCCGAGATAGCCAGTCGTGATATAGATTTCTTCAATGCCATTGCGCCGTAGCCATTTCAAAAGCAACTCAAGAACGGGCCGGGCACCGATCGGCATGAGCGGCTTCGGCAAGACCGACGTGAAGGGCCGAAGACGGGTTCCCATTCCACCGCATTGAATTACCGCTTTCATCCGAACCTCCCTGAATCATACGCCCGAACGCCATCGCCACGGGTCGTTCTTTACGCTAGCGTCCAGGAATCGCGCCTTCTATTCCGTTAGGAATTTAAGGTCCGGTGAGGCTTCTGTGATCCTCACCCGCGCCAATCCAGAACATCGTGGGGGAACGCTATCGTGATCGTCGGGTAGATGTCGTCGTGCATTTGAATGGTACCGAGGCAACGGTTCTGGTGTTGAATGAGCCGGCAAAAGGCGTCACCTCGGCCGACGCCGGAACGAACCCATAAGGCGGTGCGAAAAAAACCAGGGCATTTTCCAATCACATGCTAAAATATGGAGGGGTGGAATGTGCAGCAATGGGGCGCTGCGGTTTGAAGTAGATCGATGAGTGGGGTCGCTTCAAGGCTCGTCACCGATCGGCGTAGCTCTGTGGGAAGTGAGATTGCGAGAGCCGAGTAAGCGTTGGGATAGTCGAATGTATCGAATCGTTATCGCCGATGATCACGGCCTGTATCGCCGCGGGCTGAGGCTCGCTCTGATGGCAGGCATTCCGGGTGTCGAGATTTTCGAGGCAGCATGCTTTGACGCAGTTGTCAGGTTGCTGGAAGAGCAAGCATCCATCGATCTTGCGATCCTGGACCTGAACATGCCTGGCCTATTCAACCAGGAAGTGCTTGGCGACGTTCTCGTTGCCCACCCTGACACACGCTTTGCAATTGTGTCCGGCAATGATTCACGCGCCGAGATCCTCACCGCTTTGTCGATCGGTCTTCACGGCTACATCGTCAAATCCCTAAACGACGAGGAAGTCGTGCTCGCCGTTAATGAGATCCTGGCCGGCCGAATATATGTTCCAGCGCTGCTGTCTCGAACATCTGCCGGGCCTGCGCCGCTGCCACTCCAATCATCGGAGAAACGCACGAACGCCGATAATCTGGCCAGGCTGACCGCCCGACAGAAGGAGGTGTTGAAGCTGATGGCGGAAGGATATTCGAACAAGGAGATTGCTCGCCATTTGGAAATTGCCGAAGCGACGACCAAAATCCATGCCGGCGCTGTCCTGCGCGAACTGGGAGCGCGAAATCGGACAGAAGCGGCCCTCATGCTCCAAACCTGGCTGTCGAAGAACGTGAGTTAGGATTCGATTTCCTTGCGTGAAAGCCGCAGCGAATATCGCAGGCCTCGCTCCAATATTTCCAACTTTGGCGAGTGACCTACAAGAGGCGCCCCGTCCAAGCCGATTATCATGGAACCGAAACCGCGACGCACGGCGGTTGACGTTTGCCGTTGTCCGGATTCAAACCAGTTGAAAACAATGTCGCTCGAAGCGTCTTCGGACTCATAAGCCCATTGGACCTCAAGTTGACCCCGTGAACCGCCCAGCGCGCCGTATTTGACGGAATTGGTCGAAAGCTCATGAAGGATCATTGCAAAGCTCTCGGCCGGTCCTGCTGGCATCATAACCGCTGGACCGGTGATCTTGATGTCGTGCGTGTCCATGTAAGGCCGCAATTCCTGCGTGACGAAATCATGGAGCAGCGCCGACGAACCGGCATGGCGTGAAAGGAGTAGATGCGTCACCTCAAGTGCGCGGATCCGATCGAGGAGGGTCTGCTTGTATAGAGCAACATCGTTGCCAGGCGCCTTGACGATCTTCACCAGGGCCATGATGACAGGGAACAGATTGCTGAGCCGATGACGCTGCTCGAGCATCAGACGCTCCCTTTTTTTTGCGGCGGCGCGCAAAAGCGTGGTTTGCCGACGCTCGGTTAAATCGGCAGCAACCCCGACTCGCACGGCACGTGAATCCTGTATTTCCTCTCGCCCACGCAGAGCAATCCAGCGCATATTCCCGTCCTCTGCCCGTCGAACGCGAATCTCGGCGTCATAATTCATGCTTGTCGCGTGCCTCGTCGAGGATGCGAGTTTTGGCCAGTCTGCCGGATGTACGACCCCGGCAAGCTCCTCCAGGCGACGAACGGCGCCTGGCGGCATGCCCAAGATGTCCCAGAATTTGGCCGAACCGGTCACCGTCGCGTCTTGGCGATCAATCCGCCACGTGCCAAGACGTCCGGCAGAGAGGGCGAGATCAAGCCATTCCTTCTGAGCCCGAAGGGCTTCTCGTGCGGACCTTCGTTCCGATATGTCGTCGACAACCACGAATACGCTTCTCGAAGGAACACCATCGGACGCGGCCGAAGACAGAGTGAGCCGGGTCCAGAATGTCGTTCCGTCTTTTTTTGACAAACGGACCTCCGAACTTGATGAAGACCCATCTGCATCTAAGCGCTCCAATGTCGCTCCGAAGGCATCTCTATCGTCAGGATGGACCAGTTCGCTGAGCCGCAATCGTGCAAGCTCTCCCTCGCTGTAGCCGGTCATTTCGCATAGGCGCGGGTTGGATTGCAGTAACTCACCGCTTTGATTGGTGTTTGCGAAGCCCATAGCGGCGTGCTGAAAAGCCCAACGATAGCGGCTCTCCACCGCCTCGACCGCCGCGAGGCGTGCCTCCGCAACTTCAACCGCCGCGTGCAAGTCCTGGCTTAGGCGGTGGAATGTAAGCACGGTTGTCCAACCCGACAACAGAAGCAGAATCGCCCGAGTCCAATCGGCTGCCGGGATTTGGCCGACCAGAAGCCCGCGAGCCGACATACCGGCGGCCGCCATCAAAAGTGTCGCAACGAGTGCCGCTGCGCGACCTTCAAGATAAACGATGATAATAATGGCCGGAATAAAGGCGATAAATGTGGCGTCTTGACCCACTTTTGCTGCGCCCGTTACTTCGACTGTTATCGAAGTAACCAGCACCGCTAGAGAAGCTAAGTGAGTCAGCGGCGAGCGAGCCCCGTTCGGATTCGCAGTGCGCTGATGCCAATTCATAGGCCAGACTACGTCCTTCTGACTAGATCGTTCAGACTAAGCCACAAATGATTGCCTAGTGCCAATGCTGGATTGCCTAGCCTTGATACCCGGCTAGAATCAATCGGAAGAGTTAAGAACGCTGCATCCATTGAATGTGGCGCAGAGTTCCCGAGGCTCGGCTTCTCTGAAAAAACATCGCGCTATCGAAGAGAGTTCGAGTGATCTGTGATGTGCCTACTTCATTAGGCAAGTTAGTTGGGGCAGGAAAATGACGCTCGTTGACAGACGGAACGATCCCGTTGTGAGCCTTCGAACCATTCCGTGGAGGAACCAACATGCTCGCAACGCCTATATACCGCACCGTCCCGCAGCATCCGCCTTCGATCGACCGGAAGGAAAAATCAACGAAAGCAAGCGAAGAAGCATGGAATCAATTGCCGGTATGCTTGACCGGATCGGCTGTGGTTATCTCCTGCTCGACGGCCAGAAGAAGGTAGTCGAATGGAACGCCGCCGCGCAAGATACCTTCGAGCGGCAAGGTGAGGCAGCCGCTACCGCCACTGAGCTTGCCGCCGCGCTCAAGCGGCTCGTTGCCGGAGTTCCGATCCGCTTGCTTCCGGGTTCATTGTCGTGGGTAGTTATTCACTCTCGGGGCGACCGGCCGGTGATACTTAACGAAGGAGGCGCTGTCGCGCCGGACGGAACGAGTATCGTCGCCTTAATGGATCGTGGGTACAGGTCGGTGGCCAATCCTCAAACCTTGCAAAGGATGTTCGGACTGACAAGCGCCGAAACGCAACTTGCGCTTCGCTTGGCTCAAGGCGATGCGCCTTTGGAGATCGCCCGCAGTTGGCGTCTAAGCCGGACTACAATTCGGTCTCAACTCGCGTCATTGTTCGCCAAAACCGAGACGAGCCGACAAGGGGAATTGGTGGCTCTTCTTTCTCGCATTTCGGTTTTGCCCTGATAATCGCCGGCGTCGTCTCCGATCCAAGGGGCATAGATTGCGATTTGGTCAACGCAGATCGCCAAAGGGACATTCGAGATGATCGAGCCAAATTCCGCAGGTCAAGAGGCTGCCGAGAATTTACCCGATGTGGCGTCTCTTTCCGCAATCGAGGGGTTTGCCCGAGCGCGTTCGGACCAAGCTCTGCTCGGCCTTGCGCGCGCCGGCCCGATTGTCGTCACAGGGGCTGCGGGTTTCATTGGCTTTCATGCCGCCCGACGGCTCTTGCACCATGGCGTCAATGTTATAGGCGTTGACAACTTCAACCCATATTACGATCCACGGCTGAAGGAAGCGCGTTTCGAACTTCTTAGTGCCGAGCCTGGGTTTAGCGCGGTTCGGATCGATCTGTCCGACCGTGGACGTGTTGAATCGCTGTTTTCCGATTTTCGTCCCTCTCACGTCGTGCACCTCGCCGCCCAAGCTGGCGTTCGTCATTCACTCGTCGATCCCCATGCCTATGTCCAGTCGAACGTTGTGGCCTTCCTAAACGTTTTGGAGGGCTGCAGGCATGCTGGTATCGAACATCTGGTCTACGCATCGTCGAGCTCAGTTTACGGCGCCAATCGTACGATTCCGTTTTCCGAACATCACGGCGCCAATCATCCCTTGAGCCTTTATGCCGCAACCAAACGTTCAAATGAGTGCATGGCGCATTCATACAGCCATCTGTTCGGTTTGCCGGTCACTGGACTGCGTTTCTTCACGGTCTACGGCCCTTGGGGGAGGCCCGACATGGCTGTTTATGCATTCACGCATGCCATTGCACAGGGTCGAACGATCGACGTAGCGAATGCGGGACGCGCCTGGCGGGACTTTACCTACATTGACGACATCGTCGAAGGCGTGATTCGAGTGCTTGCGGCGCCGCCATCCCCCAATTTGAATTGGGATAGCTGCGAACCTGACGCCGCCACCAGTTCGGCGCCATATCGGGTCTACAACATTGGCAACGACCGACCCGAGGAGATCAATCGGCTGATCGCCATAATCGAGGCCGCCCTTGGACGCCGGGCGCTACGCGTCGACGTGCCACTGCCTGCCGGCGACGTTTTGGAAACGCGTGCCGATGTCAGCGATCTCCGCCGCGCTGTCGGTTTCGCACCCTCGACAACGCTAGTTGACGGAGTGTCCCACTTCGTCAAATGGTATCGCGAATTCCATGAAACTTGCGCGGCCTGATAGGCTAGAGTATCAGTCTTGGTCAAGGAATGTCTGCCGCCCATTTTCGGTCGTCGCTGATGAGCGCGTTTGAACGACAAGCTTTTGCATGGTTGCTATTATGGCGAGCCTAGGCAAGGTCAGGGCAACGTGACGCGCTTCATCACGCCCATGCTGCGGTCTACAGTTGCTCTTTAAGTTGTCTTGTCAGCGCAAGAAACGATACCGTACCAGCTTACCGAGCCCGTCTGGCTTGAGCGATGTCAGCGCAAACACGAGCCCAGGCAGGATCTTCAGCCGCTTGCTAATGTAGATAGCCATGGCCGTGTTCCACACGGCCAGGGCAACTGCGACACCCACTGCCGCTCCGATTGGACCATATATCGCCACGCCCACGGCACAAGCTATGACGTTGGCTGTCGCACCAGCGATCATGGTGGAAGCGGCAGCCCACTCGTTTCCCGTCATCGTGAGCAGATTCTGCTGAGGTCCGCATAGCGCCACGAAGAAGTAGCCAAAAATCAGCACGCGCGCGATCGGAGCGCCGGCCACGAACCCCTCTCCGAAGAAGCCCAACAAAGGCTTTACTATTACGAGCAGAGGAATTGCCACTACAATGGCGCCCCCGAGGGAAAGCAGGGTAGCGCGCGCAAAGAGCTGTTGCAGTCCTTGTCGATCGCGGCGAGCAAACAGATCGGCTGCGGTGGGCGAAAACATCGTACCGACGGCGATACGCGAGAGGCCCACAAGGAGTGCAACGTTCAAGGCCAAGGCGAAAACCCCAGCTTCGCGGATGTGATCGGTCCAACCCAGCACCATCACTCCAGCTCTGCTAACAAATACGTCAAGCCCGGTAATGAGCGTCAGCGGCGGGACCGAGGACCACCACTCCTTGGCGGCATAGCTGGCGTGTGCGAGGCGCAAACCAGGCGGCTGAATCCTGGCAGCCGTAAGAAACACTAGTGCGACCGTCATCACTGAGCTCATCACTACCGTCAACATCACGAGGGGCGCGTCCACAGCGCGAAGTCCGGACTTGGCGGCAATCCCGACCAGTATGACCAGGAGACCGTCGCGCACGATCCGTTCGGGCAGCAGGGCCGATACAACGCCGCCATAGGCCCTTACCAGGGTCGCCCCCAACGCATAGGCGGTAATCAGCGGCACCGCTGCCATCCCCAAGAAGTTGCTAACTACAAGACCTTTCTGCGAATGATCCGAATAGAAGAATATCAACGTGGCGCCGAGCAGACCAAGCAGCGTCGCCGTCGTCAGCGACCATCGCAGGGCGAAGGCGATTACACCTTTTGCCAGATCAAGCCGCCCGTTGGCCCGATAAGCTGGCACAAAACGCAACAATGAAACGTTGAACCCAAGCGTTGCCAGGTAGGCCAGCACCGAGGTCCACGCCAGCACGTACGAATAAATGCCGTAATTGCGAGGGCCGATGAGCCGCGCAATCAATAATTGCGCCACGCTGGTGAGGCCGGCCCCGGCGATATAGATCAACAGGGCAAAGAGGCTCGCCTGGGCAAGGTGCCAACCAACGTCTTGCTTGGGAAGCAAAACCGCCTTTACGCGATCGGCTGCATTGGATCGCGGGTGTTGTGAACCTGCAACGACAGCTGACGCTGACGTCGCATGTGCATCGCGAGCAAGGCTGCTGGCCGCGAGGTCGGGTGCCTCCTTTTTCGGGCCTGCTACCGCTGCGATGCTGTCTGTTCGCGGAATTGCTGAAAGGATTTCCTGCTCGACGCGGCGGAAACCTTCCGCCGTGGCTTGGTCGTTGAGAGTGTCAACTGAAACTACCTTTCGACCGGACGCCAGAAGAATGCTGTCTATCGCTTGGAAAACGCCGAAAGAGCGCATGTTAATTTCAGGGTCTGCTTCGAATACGCGCTCCGCGGGCAGTTCGCGGGTGATTCTTTGGCGCAAACGCGTCTCAACCACCTCATAAGGCATGGCGATCCTGATTGTGAGATCGGCAGGCGGCGTTAGACTGAGCACCTTGGCAAGCAATGTGCTGTCGGCGGCTCCGTTGAACATCGCCAAAGAGCCGACCGCCTGCACGTAGCCTTGATCGAATATTACTATATCAGGCGCCTGCCTTGCCTGGCGCCAGCTACGCGACAGGTGCAATATGTATTGCCATAGACGAGCACGCCAGAACCGGTTTCCAGGCGGGATCAACCTCACCATCGATGAGGCCGTAGCAAGGTCTTCCTTTCTTCCCTTGGACGACGCCAATATCCTTGCTGTGGAGACCATCGCGGCCAACACACGGAAGACAAACAAGCGTGCCCCCAGGAAGTACGAATTGCCCGCCGCTTCGCTGGGTCTATAGCTGAGCGTTACGTTTGCTCGATATCCCGAATGACGCAGCCGGCGAGCAAGCGCGTGAGCGAACGTCGTTTTGCCCGATCCTGGAGGTCCGAAGATTTCAATGATCATGTGTGGATCAAACCCAATCTGACGATACGCTTCCACGGATTCCAAGACAGTGCTGGCAGGGGATGTTGGCGAGGCACATCATGTCTTCTCGACGAGGAGATCGGCGCCGTCCTCAAACCGATAACGCGCATGCTTCTTGAGATTGACCTGGGTGAGGACGCTTCCCATCGGAACGGACGCAGCCGCGCCGCTCTGGAGGAGATCCACAACAGCGCGCGCGAGACTTCGCGGTGTCTTGGCCCAACGAACAGTCAGCAGAACAGTGTCTGCCCAATGCGTCAGAAGTCTTGTTTCCGGGCCACCAAGGTCCAATGGCCCATTCACAATGATGGCGGCGTAAATCGAGCGGAGTTCATCGGCGAATTGACAACTATCGGCTGTCGACAGCTGAGCCAACAGGTCATCCCCAACTCGCGGTGCGACTATCAGGTCAACACCAAGCGCCGGGATTTTTGCGATTGCATCCTGCAAGGTGCAGCGCCCACTCACATAGTCCCCAAAAGAACCACTGGCATCCACATTCTTGAATTCCTCGCGGAACTCGGTCGTGAGCCGTGTGTTCTTGCGCTCAAGGTCCAGCAAGAGCACCCTGCCTCCCAGACGCGTCGCGGCCAGCGCCAGACTCCAGGCAAGTTCGGTCTTTTCATCCCCCCGGATGCTGGAGGTGACGAGGAGCAAATGCGGTGGGCGGCCTCTCCCTTGAGTCGGCACTACGGTGACGAGAAGGGACATGACAGCGCGACTAAGCGCCGAGCTCTGTTGACCAAGAACCATGTCGCGCAATTCCCTTGCATGCAGTCTGCGTACTTTAGGAAGAAGCCCCACGCATGGAATGTCGAGCGCCATTTCGGCCTCGGCTTCGCTGCGCAGAGTCTTGTTGAAGTGATTGCGTGCCAGAACGAAGACCGCGCCCAGCAGACCGAACACAATCATTCCGGGGGGGATCAGGAAAATCGGCGGGAGTGTTTTCGGCGCCGACGGTGGCCATGCCGCCGAGAGGATCGCGACTCCAGGCGATGGCGCTGCGATGCGGTGTATCAAATCCTGCTGCCGGCCCAAGAGATCGTTGTAGTGTTGGGTTGCGATTGCGACCTGAGGCTCGAGTGCTCGCAAGCCGGAAAGCCGACTAGCGGTATCGGCAACGACCGCATCGAGAACGGCCTTGCGCGCCTCCAGGGCTGCGATCTGGGCGCTATAAACATTCGTGTCCGAATCAAGACGAGCGGTTTCTTGTTCGATCTGACCATCAATAGCGGTTGGGTCGGCTTTGCCGTTGATCAGGTCGTTCAATACCGGCGACCCAAGTTCGGCCGCTACCGTCGAGGCCGACGCCCCAGCCTTCTGCAGATCCTGGATGTGATGAAGACGCGTTTGGGTAGCGGAGAAATTGGCTTTCGAGAGAGCAATCTGCCTGCTGAGTTCCGCTGTCTCATCGGCCGCGTTGTTCGCCGCAGCTTGATCGACACCACCGTGGGTAAGCCGGTATGTCTCCAGACGATCGGTTGCGTCAACCAGGTCTTTTTGCAGGCGTGGCAGACTGGCGACTATCGAGTCGAGTTCTTGTTGATCCGACGCGCGATGTTGCTGAACGAGATCTTGTATATAGACTTGTGCGATCGTGTTTGCGACAATTGCGGCCCGTACGGGGTCGGTGTCGGTGTAACCAATGCTAATGACTCGCGAATGCAACTCTTGACCGACCCTCATTCGATTACGCAGGGCTTCCAGTTTTGGAGCATCCAACGCCTCCGGGTTATTCGGGCCGCTGCTGGTGCGCGGCCAAAGCCTGTTCATCATGTCGCTTAGAAACCCACTCGAGTGATGCTGGTCGGGCAGCAGCGGATCAAAACCGGACTTTCCAGCGCCGTTGGCGGCCGCCGTTTTGCCGAGCGCCGCCAGTACGTGGCGTAAATTGGCTTGTGAGGATAGCATGGTCAGATGATCATCAATGCTCGAATCCAGCAAATCTTGAACCGACTGTGTTGCGCCAGCAGCTGCATTCCTGTTTGGAGCGTCAATGATGACCTGCGTCGTTCCCTCGAACTGCATGGGACGAGCAATGCCCGCGAGTCCCGCCATGACGCCGCCGAAAATGGCTATGGCGAGCACGAACCACTTTCTTCTGGCGATGACAGTGACGAGTTGATGGAACGGGGTTGGCGTATCGATGCGCTCACGCAGCTTGCGCCTCCTGAGCGTGTTCGTGTCGCTTGCAGGCAGAGCGATCTGCTTGGCTCGCACAATCCGGTTGGCTACAGAACCTTCCATCTCATACCCCTGTAAGTTCAATTTCGTGAGACAGGCGCGATATGGGCGCCGGCCTGAAGGCCTCTTGGCGCCAAGCCTGGAACATCAATACCGGCCACAAGTCGCGAGCATGATCCTGATGTCCATTGAGGTGGGCGCACCACGTTGCGTCCACCCGTGCCAGATCAAGGATTCCATCATCATGCACGCGGGCGTCGGCGAGTAGATCAGAGGCCCAAGCCCGCAGAGGCCCTTTGAGCCAAGCGCTGATCGGAACGTCAAATCCTTGCTTCGGCCTGTCGGTCAAACGCTGCGGCACATATCGGCCCAGCAGCTGGCGAAGGATCCACTTGCCTCTGCCGTGGCGAACCTTCGCCTTGTTGGGGAGCCGCCAGGCGAATTCGACGACGCGATGATCGAGAATGGGGCATCGTCCCTCTAGACCGCAGGCCATGCTGGCGCGGTCGAGCTTCACCAGTATATCGCCCGGCAGATAGCCGGTCGTGTCGTTGAACAGGAGACGTGACAGCAAGTCGTCGAGCTGTGGTGCGGCGAGATGCGAGGCGGATCGGTCACGCCGGAGAAGTGTTCCGGTGGACGATTCCGTGAGCCGCCAAATCAATTCACTCTCGCTGGACGCTCCCAGCAAACGGGCAAGGCGATGAAGCCGATCACTTCGCAACGCATGCCCCACATCAGTCGGGAGTGGCAAGGCGCGGATGAAGTCCTGGCCGGCGGCACCGGCGAGGAATCCCGCCCCGGCCGCCAACATCCAACGCACTGGACGTGGCAAGTTTTGCTGTCTTTTGAGCCGTCCCGCCAGGAAGTGCCTCGAATAACCTGCGAAGCATTCGTCGCCACCGTCCCCTGATAGCGCCACCGTGACATGTTGGCGTGCCAGCCGTGACACCAGAAGCGTTGCAATTTGGGATTCATCCGCGAACGGTTCGTCCCAGACTCGCGGCAGTTCCGGAATGACGTCACGCATGGCAGCAGGCGAAAGGTGAAGTTCTGCATGATCCGTGCCGAGATACCGGGCAACCGCGGCGGCATGGGGAGCCTCGTCAAATCCGCTCTCGTCGAAAGCAATCGTGAACGTGCGGACGGGCCTGGAAGACTGCGCCTGCATCAGGGCGACGACGGTTGAGCTATCTATTCCGCCCGAAAGGAAGGCGCCTAGCGGCACGTCGGCGACCATACGTTCGCGCACCGCAACGCGGAGCAGTTGATCCAGTTCCGTTGTCAATTCCTCATCGGGGCCGGCGATCGGCTCCCGCCGCGCGGTCACCGCGACTTCGGCCAACGACCACCAGCGGCGGACGCGTCCTTCCAGAGAGCCGACGCTGCGGCATTCGACAACATCTGCCGCAGACACGGATAGGATCGCGCCGGGGGACAGCTTGAACACCCCGCGCCAGATGCAACTGTCATCGGGCACCCATCCCTTTGACAGCATGGCCGTGGCCGCGCCGACATCGAGTTCGAGCGAGAAGCCGGGGAAACATTTGATCGCCTTCAACTCGGACGCGAAGATCAAGGCATCGTGCGTCTGTGCGATGTAGAGTGGCTTCTTACCCATTCGGTCACGAGCAAGGTGCAGGGTGCGCGTCTGTCGATCCCAAAGGCCCAATGCGAACATCCCGACAAAGCGTGCAAGGGCCGCTTCGACGCCCCACGTCTCGATCGCACACAGCATCACTTCGGTATCGCTGGAGCCGCGGAAACAGTGGCCCGCACTTTCCAAAACACGCCGCAGGTCACGAAAATTGTAGATCTCGCCGTTGAACGTAATGACATACCGTTCAGTCGCGGATTGCATTGGCTGGCGCCCTGCATCCGAAAGGTCGACAATGGCCAGTCGTCGGTGACCGAAGGCGATTCCGCCGTCCCGGTCCATCCATAAACCCTCGCCATCGGGCCCACGATGGCGAAGGGCCGTGGTCATTTGCCTTATCTCCCTGAGCGATCTCGCATCGGCGGCATCTGACGCGAGGAGAATTCCGGCTATCGCACACATAGGGTAGTGTCCTCGCTGAGGTGATGCAGCCGAGCCGCCTGAGGCGTTCGAGCGACAAGGCAAAGAGAGAGCGCGAACCAGACGATGGGATGGCGGATGATGAGATGCGGAATTCCGAAGACCACGATAGACACCGCTAGAGCGACCAGAGCATCGGATCTCGCTCGCCACGCCGCCAGGGCTGCGCAGGTGACAATCCACGCCAAGGCCAGGACCGCGACAAGGCCGCCCTGCGTGTAAAGGTCCAGGATGGTGCTGTGGGCCTCGAAGGGTCGCGGCAGGAACTGCAAATCCGTAATTGGCGGGCGTTCCAGATGTGGTCCAGGGCCAAGGCCCAGCGATCCCGATCTCACGCCCTTGTCCAAGGCCTCGCTCCAGAGGAACAGACGCAGCGCTGCGGTTTCGGCGGTCGCATCTCCGCCCTTATCCTTGGTGAGGCTCTTGGCGAACTCCGCGGCGCTGCTGACTTCAGTCAGAGCATAAGGTGTCATCGCCATCGCCAAGGGCACACAGCCTATCAAGAAAACGAGACCGATCTGCCGCGAAAGTCTGGGCTTTTCGCCCTTGGACATAAGCCAGTTCCGGCCCCTCAGGCCAAGAAATATCAAACAGGTCAGGATTGTTGCATAAAGGTACGTGTCGCTTTTGGTGAGCCTTCCAAGATAGAAGGTCGGGATCAGACTGCAGAGCCCAAGTAAACGACCCCATCGACCGTCGGTGGTCATTGCCAGATGTAGCGCGAGCGGGCCAAATAATGCGCAATACAGCGCGAGTTGGTTCGGGTTGTCGGACCAACCGCAAAAGCGATCCCAGTACCATGGATCGATGCCAAACTGGTGAACCCAACCCCACGCAAGCCCTACTTGCCAGATAAAACCCGCAGTCGCGATTGCCACGACCCACCAGCCAATGCGGCGCAGACGTTGCGCCGCGTCCGGTTCCGCAACGGTGAGGCATGTGATGGCGATCAACAGAATGTATGCGAACGTATCGTGCAGCAGCGGATCCAGCACCAGCACCGTCGTGAAATAACCGACAATGGCGCCTATACCCACAGCGAGTGCCAGGATCAGCCAGAATATCGTGAACCGGGTCAGCGCAGGGGAGCTTTCCAAGCGTCCACCTGCGAGAAGTCGACCTACCGAAAGCGCGATCCAAAGCGTTAGGAACAATTCGGCGTAGCCCGTCGACAAACCAGGAATGACAAGCTGCGTGGCATATGACATGACAATGCCGCAGGCTAGGATGGCGTCGCGGATCATTGTCGAGCCCCGTCCAGTTGACGGCTTCCCGAAGCCTTTGCCAGCAAAACAGTGGGAGTTGACCGCGAAAGAGTGCCGTGCGCGCTTGCGAGGACGTTTTTGTACAGATCGCAATACTGATCGACGACCCCCGCGAGTGCGAACCGCTCCCTGACAAAATCCACGGAACGACTACCCATGAGTCTGCCGCGGTCGGGATCGGACAGAATGTCGATTATCCTGGACGCAAGTGCATTCACGTCGCGTGGTGGAACGAGATAGCCGTTCCATCCGTCTTCTATCACGTCATTGCAGCCTGGCATCCGTGAGGCCACGACCGGCAATCCTGCCAATCCCGCTTCCAGCAAGACGCGCGGAACCCCTTCCCGATATTGCGTGGGAAATGCGAACACATCCGCCATGCCAAGAAGCGCCGGAACGTCCCGCCTTGCGCCCAAGGCGATTACGTGAGGAGCGCAGCGGTCAATATCTGACTTCCTGACTGCGAATGGGCCCTCGGAATCCCGCGGACCGACAAGCACGAAACGCGCTTTCGGCCTTTGTGTCAGGATACGCGGGATGGCTTCAAGGAGCGTTGGAATTCCCTTGTGACGGGTCAGACGGCCGACAAATATGACAATTTCCGCCGACTCAAGGCCAAGCTTCTCTCGCATCGTGGCGGCCGAAGGACCGCGGTGCCTTGCCGTTGCGAATCCTTCTACATCGATGCCAGAACTTCGGATCAGCCTTCCCTCGCCGCGTCCAAGCAGCCGGTAGCGCTCGAAGAAGACCTGGTCATCCCGGTTTTGAAACACGGTTGCGGCAGTCCAAAACGAGGCGAGACCTTGAAGACCGCAAAAGACGGGACGCAGCGCGAGCGCCCTGGGTTCGCGTGAGGAGAATGTCCAACCAAGCCCATTGATCGTGCGAATGACGGGAACCTGCCCGCGTACGGCTAGCGGCGTCAACAGGTTGGGCTTGGTGTCGAAACTCTGGATAATGTCTGGCCGCAGTTCGATCAGCAATTTGCGAATTGCTTTCATTTCACCCAATTCCCCGCTGCCTTTGGCAAAGCGGTCGAAAGACAATCGACGATGCGGAATCCCATGCGGCACAAACGCGTTCCCATCGTCACTGGAAACGGCAGTGACGCGGAAGCCCCGTTCGCGCACTGCCAATAGGAACGGGATTCTCAGGGGGTGATCCTCGCCACCCACACACGCCAGATGCGGCTTCATCCTGCCTCTCCCGCGCGTGCGCGACGGTTCAAGCATACGATGTGATGCCCGTTTGGATTTGTCCTCATCGCCCGCTTGATCGCTTTCATCGGCTAGCACCCAACCCCACGCTAGGGGCAGGCCGTCCCAATGTCCTCGTCTGTTTGAATGAAGCACATTGCGTCCGCAGGACACGGCATGCAAAACGATGCCACTTTGATGATGCCAGCAATACCAACCGCTGGAGCAGGACAAATGGAATCGATGAGAGTCGCCACCTCGCTACCGAGGCGAAAGCGATCTTGCTCGGCCGGCACGCCGCGGTGGAAAATGAGGGCCGGAATCCTATTTGACCAAGACACAGGTCCCGAGGAGCAAGCAACGCCTCGCCGCTACCTACAATCTTGGCTTACGTCCATATTGATGGACTAAATTTGCGAAATCTGCGCCGCCGGCACTTCACGCCGCTTCGGCTGGAAGGTTCGTGGTGGATGGGGGGCTGGTTTAAGTGTCCTACAAATTGATGCGACCGGACGCACAAAGGTACCTCGGCCAAGCGTCGCACGACACTTACTTCGAATACACCCAAACACCGAGAAGCCGTGGACTTGCTTGAAATTCTATGAAAGTCGACCGGCAGAGCTGCCGCTGGAGGACATGACAGGGAGCGTAAGCCTTGCCAGGAGGCAAGGCCAGAGGCTCTCTACAGTACCAAGAAAGATGATGCCGAGAGCGACATATGGGGAGAAACCGTAGCGAACTGGACTTGATGTGCGCTGCCAACTCCATCGCTGTCGTACGAAAGCGCGCCAGTCGTGCTGTTGTAAATGACGTGCTCGGCGCTGCTATGCGCACCTGTGCCGATGTGGAATGCCGCCGGAGGCAGGGCGCCCGCATGCAATCCGGCAAACACCGCATGGTCGAGCTGGATCTTGTCGCGTGCTACATTGAAGTCAGTAACCTTCGCGACATTGGCTGCGCCGAGGGCGGAATTGAAAACGAAAACGTCCGCGCCGCCGTGCCCTGTCAAGACATCCCGGCCTCCGGCGCCGCTGATGATGTTGTCACCGGCATTGCCCTGGATGGTCTGGCCGAACGCGTTGCCCGTGAGGTTGATCGCCCCTTTGCCGGCCGCATTCGTCGTTGCGAGGTGCTCGATTTGCGATCCTGCCGACAACGCATAACTCACAGAGGCCAGCACTGTATCGTTACCGCCGCGCGCCACCTCGATCGCCCGGTCGCCTGCATTGTTGACATGATATGTGTCATTGCCTCCCTGCCCGATCATAGTGTCGGCGCCAGTCGTCCCATGAAAGACATCCGATCTGCCAGTGCCTTTGAATGTGTGAACGGCAGGCTGTATGGCGACACCATCAGGCTGCGTCGCCACCGCGTCGACACTTTGATTATGCTGCAGGAAAAAAGCCCTCAGCGCTGGCGAGGCTCCCAAAGCTGTGTCGCCTTGCTGAGAACCCCAAGCATAGGCATAGTCGAAGGCTGGTGAGGGAACCAACTTCGCCCAGTGGTCCATCATGGTCTGCTCCTGGGAGGCCGACGGAAGCACATATTTCCCATCGGTGTCGGTGATCCAAGTGCCGCCCCCAAATGTCTGATAGACCGGAACGATTTTACTCGCCGGGATGCCTGCAGCCTCCGCCGCAGCGACCGTTTTATCGATCATATTGTAATCGGTCGTGCTTGTTCCCGTCCGAACCGGATAGGGTGATAATCCGTAATAGTCGATGTGGGTGTTGGCTGGGTTGTAGGTGTTCGAAAAGTCCGGATTTGCCGACGATCCCATGTTCATCATTGTGATGAAGGTCTTGGCGCCCGGAAAATGGGAGTGGATCCAGTCTGATTCGGCTTTCAGGTTCGCCGCGCTCGCGTATGTATGCCATTTGCCCGTGGGGTCGGGTTCATCAAGCAGGAAGAATCCAAACACCTTGGAGTTGCCTATGAACGGAGTGACTTTGTCGATAAAAGACGTTGTTGTCCCGCCTGCCTCATTCAGCCAAACTAGGCCCTTCATGCCGGTAGGCAGGGCATTGACTTGGGCAACCGATTGAACGTCAGCGAGGTTGAACCCGGCGGCGGCAATGTCGGCGCCCGACCCACCCGATGTATAATGAAGAATAGGCATCTGATTCCCTCATCTGATTTGATAGCGCCCGACACCTGCCTACAAGAACCGAAACGTTAGGGCAAAATCAAATAGCACCTCTGCCTGATAGAATCCTTGATCAGCATCGCCATGGAATCGTCGAAAGTTGATGGTGCGCCGCTTGAGTTGATGAGAATGCATCCAACGTTTCTAGCCAAATGCGTATGGCACCAAATCCTTTGAACCGCCCGGCCCGAAAACGACTCGACGTGCCCGACGGGAACAGAACGAATGGACTTGACGTGTTTGGAATTGGCTATGTCCAGGCGGCAATGCTTGCCGAGGTGGTTACCAGGATGCTCTGCCTCGACATCGACACAAGGAAGGTGGAGCGGCTCAATCCGGACTTCCTCCCGATCTTGGAACCGGGCCTTGAAAGCATCGCGAGGCAGAATCACGCAGCCGACCGCGTCAACTTCACCACGGATGGCCGTCGTCAACGTGCGCGAATCGACCATGACGCGCGAATCCGACATCGTGCTGCCGACGCTGGCGGGGCCTGAGATCGGCGTCGCCTCGACCAAGGCTTTTACTTGCCAGCTCTCAGTACTGGCCTGGCTCGCCGTGCAGGCGGGCGTGGCACGCGGCACGATCTCGAAAGAGCAGGAGAAAATCCTGGTGCGGGAGCTCTCCGAAGCGCCGCGCTATGCCAACCAGGTGCTGAAGCTCGAAGAGCAGATCGAGCGGGTCGCGCGTGAGATATCGCGCTACTCCGATGTGCTCTACCTCGGCCGCGACACCAATTTCCCGCTGGCCATGGAAGGCGCGCTAAAACTCAAGGAAATCTCCTACATCCATGCCGAGGGCTATGCCGCGGGCGAGTTGAAGCACGGGCCGATCGCGCTGATCGACGAGAACATGCCGGTGATCGTGATTGCGCCGCACGATCGCATCTTCGAGAAAACCGTGTCGAACATGCAGGAAGTGGCGGCTCGCGGCGGCAAGATCATCCTGATCACCGACGCCAAGGGCGCGGCACAGGTGAGCGTGAAGACGATGGAGACCATCGTGCTTCCGGATGTGCCGGAAATCATCTCGCCGATCATCTACGCGCTGCCGATCCAGATGCTCGCCTATTTCGCCGCCGTGTTCATGGGCACCGACGTCGATCAGCCGCGCAATCTGGCGAAATCGGTGACGGTGGAATAGGCTGAACAAAACCGAAAGTGACGTGCGAGAGAGGCAATCATCCCTATTTATTTCATTTGCCGGATAACCTTATTAGCCGAGCGCCGTATCTTTCCTATACTCTTCATCTTCGGCAAAGCAGTACACAAATACATTGCCCGATAGCTCATCGGTCACCTGAATCCATTCCCGTCCCCATTTTCGCACAGTGAAGCGTCGACCGCTCAAGGTGGACGCCGCGGCGCGCGGTGTAGAAGCCTCAATCCTGCTGGCCCGCACAGCACGTTTCCCCCGCATTTCCTCAACCAGATAAACGGGCATCAGAAGCCCCCCAACCGTGACCAATTTCAACGCCGGCTAATGGGTTAGGTTCCAACACACCTGGTCCGATCTGCATCTGGACGACTGAATTCTACGCTGGACACCTATCTGTCAGGAAGGAAGCAAGCGTCTGGAGGCGCTTACTCGCGGAAAATGGCACCACGCAAAGGAGAAACGCGATGCGCGAGGCGTCGTTGATGGCGACATGGATGAATTCCCAGCCGACGCCGCGGCTGTCGGACTGGCCCTTGCGATCGCCTGCGATGCTGGCGAAACGCCAACCTCATGCGCGGTATGGATTCCGACGACCTCGGTGCGCCGCTTGATCTCGCCGTTGAGGCGCTCGATCGTATTCGTCGAGTGGAGCTTGGCGCGATGTTCCTTCGGGAAGGTCATGTAGGCCAGCACGTCGGGCTCGGCGTCGTCCA
>NZ_JAIUGQ010000053.1:0-36910 GCF_020164715.1 Mesorhizobium sp. ESP7-2 | reverse complement strand
CTCCCAGCATGCATGTTGAATCAGAACTGCGATGATTTGGGAATCCCACGACTCTTATAAATCTCATCCCGCTCTAGGCGTATTCGACGGCGACGCCGACGCGCTGTTCGGCATCATTGCCGACCGCTCCGTCGACGAATTCATCCGCGACGGTGCATTTGGCGCGGTGACCTTTTTGACCTGGGAAGGTCGCATCGAGCGCGACCGGACGCGGGATTTCGTAGAGCGGTTCTACAAGGAGAGGTTGGCCGACGACTGGGATTATGCATGGGTCGGCTGGCTGAAGGCCATCGCGATGCTTGCCTTGCGAGACCTCGTTCCGCTTGTCTACAGCGCCTGGGACGAGGGCCGTATACCGGAAGATGTGCTTGAACGCAGCGATTTCGAAAGCGACCTGCGGGAAGCCGAGCAACAACCCGGTGACATTGGCCGGTTCGACCGCGCCAGTCTGAGTTACATCGAGGATGTCCTTGTGGCGCTGGATTGGACCCGCGGCCTTGGCGGCGACGATGGCTTCGAGCTCGACGAGGACGATGACGGGCAGTCCTCATTGGCGGACTCGATATGGTCGAATGTAACGCCGGTCACGAACCCGTGGCGCGACGTTGGACGCAACAATCCGTGTCCTTGTGGCAGCGGCATGAAATTCAAGAAATGCTGCCTCACCAGCTGAGGCGCCGAATTTCAAAGACAGTTCCGATATTGCCGTGTCATTCGGTGGCGTGCGCCGCGATCGCACTGAGAAATATCTCACCGAACTCCTTGAGCTTCGCCGCGCCGACGCCGTTCACCTCGGCGAAATCGTCCAGATCGCGTGGTCGCCGCTCGGCCATGTCGATCAGCGTGCGGTCGGAAAACACCACATAGGCCGGCACCTGGCGCTCCTTGGCCAGCCGCAGCCGCAGCGCCTTGAGCGCCGCCAGCAGCGAGGCGTCCACGCCATCGGCGCCGGCGGCGGAGCCTTCCCCGGAACGCTTCCTGCCGCGCGCGAGAGGGTCCCGTGTCTCGACGCGATACTGGAATGCCACCTCGCCGCGGCCGAGCGCACGGCCGCTTTCGGAGATGGCGAGGCCGCCATGGCCCTCGGGATCCGGCATAAGGAACCCGCCGGCAACCAGTTGCCGGATCAGCGACAGCCACACTGTCTTCCTGTGCGCGGCGCCGGTGCCAAAACTGCTTAGCGTCTGATGGCCTCTGGCCAGCACCTTCTCGGTCTCGTGGCCAAGCAGGATGTCGATGACATGGGCCGCGCCGAAGCGCTCGCCGCTCTGCGCGACCGCGGCGAGGATGTTCCGCGCCTCGGCACTGCCATCGGCGCGCGGCGCCTGGTCGAGGCAGTTGTCGCAGTTGCCGCAGGCTTGAGCCTCTTCGCCGAAATAACCGAGCAGCACCTGGCGCCGGCATTGCGCCGTCTCGCAATAGCCGATCAGCGTGTCGAGCCGGCGATGCGATCGTCTCTTGTGCTCGGGTGAGGCGTCCTCGTCGTCGATGAACAGCCGCCGCATGCGGATGTCGCCAAGACCGTAGAGCATATGCGCCTCGGCCTCGCGTCCGTCGCGGCCGGCACGACCGATCTCCTGATAATAGGCTTCCAGGCTGCCCGGCATATCGGTGTGGAAGACATAGGCAACGTCGGGTTTGTCGATGCCCATGCCGAAGGCGATGGTCGCAACCATGACGACGCCGGACAGTGTCATGCAGGCGTTTTGATTGGCCTCACGCGCCTCCTTGCTCATGCCGGCATGATAGGCAAGCGCTCTGACGCCGTTCTTCTCGAGGAACGCCGCCATCTCTTCGGTCTTCTTGCGCGACAGGCAATAGATGATGCCGCTCTTGCCCGCATGACGCTCTATGAACCGCAGCAATTGCCGCTTGCTATCCTGCTTGGACTCGATCGCCAGCTTGATGTTGGGCCGGTCGAAACCCAGCACCAGGGTTTCGACGCGCTCGGCGAACAGCCGGGCGGCGATGTCGCCGCGCGTGCTCTCGTCGGCCGTCGCCGTCACCGCGATGATCGGCACATTGGCGAAGATGCCACGCAACCGCGACAGGTCTTCATATTCGGGCCGGAATGCCGGGCCCCATTGCGAGATGCAATGCGCCTCGTCGATGGCGATCAGGCTGACGTCGAGCCTGGAGAGCGCGTCGAGCATGCGCTCGGTCATCAGCCGCTCCGGAGCCAGATAGAGCAGCCGCGTCTGGCCCGATGCCACGCGGCGCCAGGCCGCTACATTGGCCTCGCGGTCGAGCGCGGAATTGATCGTATCGGCGGCGACGCCGGCAAGCCGCAGCGCCGCGACCTGGTCCTGCATCAGCGCCACCAGCGGCGAGACGACGAGGGTCAGCCCACCCAGAACCAGCGCCGGAACCTGGTAGCACAGCGATTTTCCGGCGCCCGTCGGCACGACGGCCAGCACATGGCGCCCGTCGAGCAACGCGTCCATGACGTCGGCCTGGCCTGGCCGGAAATCGTCGAAGCCGAACACGTCCTTCAGGACGCGCCGCTTGCGATCCTCGGCCAGAATGCCGGTTGCCTGCGTCATTCAGCCAATTCCGTCGTCAATATGCCGGCCGAATTGTCATAGCCGAACTCCCGGCAGAAGCCGTCCACGCGCTCGAGAAACGACGGCGGCAGGCCGCGCAGATAGGTCCTGAACGCTTCATTGCGCTCCCATTTTCTCAGCGAGGTGGACCTGATGGGATTGTTTGCATCGCGGCTGAAGAGCGTAGCCGGCGCCAGGCCGAAGGATCGGGCAATCCTCGCCTGCGCGATGTCCGGTTCGGCGATCACGTCCTCATAGCGCAAATAGGAGATGACTCTCTCCGGCTGGGCCTGTCGCAGCCGTATCAAACCATCATACTCCGCCTCCCAACGCTCCATGGTCACGTGAAAAGGCCGCAGATCGACGGTCTCCGGATGAGAGCTGGTCAGCACGTCGAAAGGATGCCGTACGCAATAGATCAGGCCGACCGAGGCGGGCAAATCTTCAAGATCCCTATAGCTCACGAAAGTGCGTTTTACGACCAGGTTGGCTTGGTAGCGATCCAGCTCGATCAGTGTCTGGTGCGGCGCTTCGCTGATATGGACATAGATATCCTCAAAACAGCCCATCAGATTGAGGCTGAGCGTGGTGCCGCTGCGCGCGCAGCCGGCGATGAAAATTCTATTTCGGGGTCTCATTGCCGAAGGCAGCATTGGCGCCTTCTGTCGAAGGTGCCAGAAAAGCCGCCTTGCGCGGCGGCGTAACGCCGCGATCGGCTTCCGGGCCGCCGCAGCTTGCACCTCGGAAAAACCAAGCTCGGCCAGGGCGATTCCGCTTTCTCCGGCGACCGCATAGAGCAGCCAGGTCTGATTATCCTGCTCAAAAATGGCCGGATCGCGTAGCGCGTTTTCGCTGTCCTGGGCTAGGCCGGTCCGACTGGGGCGGATCGGCAAGCCGGCCCCTTCGAACTCCGTCAGCGGCCGCAACACTTCGCTGTCGCCCCGCACGGTCCAGTCCCGCCAATCCTCGGCGAGATCGATTGTGCCGTAAAGGATCCGTTCCGGCGCGTCGCCCCGACGCGTGTAATAGACCCGCAGCCAGCGGCCGGATTTCTGCAGCGCGACATGCCGTGGGGCGAGGTCGTGCCGCATGGCAGGCAGCACGACCGGACCCCGTTGAAAATCCGAAATGCCGTTTCTCGATCGATAGACGGTGATCGCTCCCGTCCCAAGCAAACCGTACCACCAGCCATCGTGACGGAAGATGCGCGCGTAGGACGGCCCGAGCGGCTCGGAAAGCGGAGTGAAACGAAGCCCGTCGACGGATGTCGCGGCGAAGGTCATCTGGCCTTCACCGGATTTTGCCGGGCCGTGAAAATACATCACGAAATGGCGAAGCTTCTGGTCGATGTGAACATCGGGCGAGGCGATATGCCCGACGATGAATGGACATTGATCAAGAGACAGCACACCGCCGGGGTGGATGCGCCAAGGCCCATGCAGCGAATCGGAGTAGGCGAGGCGGATATAGGCCCCCGTGTGGTCCGCGAAGTAGAGATAGTAGGCACCAAGCCGGCCGGGCACCCATTCAGGCATGCTGATCAGCGACGGCCCGTTGATGTTGGCCCCGTCATTGCCGGGCAGCATGTCCGGCGTAATGATGAGTCCGTGTCGCATGGCGGTGACACGAATTTGCGGAATCATGCGCCACGCGCCCTTGTCGGAGATTTCAGCTTGCCGCATTCGATACAACGGCATGGATGCAAACGGAAGGTCAAACAGCCATGTGAGCCTCGCCTCTCCTTGCGGCATGTGCTCCTGGCTGGATTCAGGCTGGCCCTGAGGTAAGCTGGGCAGGAGCAAGGAGAGCGCGCGATGCTGCAGGTGAGACAGGATGTCCTCGGCGAGCGGTTCCGGCTACAGCGCGCCGCCTTCGAGAAGCAGCCCTTTGCCGACCTCGGCCTGCGAAAGGACCGTCTCAGGCGCCTGTTGGCGCTGACCGAGCGGCACGAGACCGAAATCTGCGCCGCGATCGACGCCGACTTCGGCGGCCGCTCGTCGCACGAGACGCGGCTTGCGGAACTGTTTGTCGTACGCGCCGGCGTTCGCCACGCCCTTGCGCATGCCGGCGGCTGGATGCGGGAGCGTCGTGTCGCCACGACCTTGCCCTTCCTGCCGGGCAAAAATCGCCTTCTGCCGCAGCCGCTCGGCGTCGTCGGTATCGTATCGCCCTGGAACTACCCCTTTCAGCTTGCCGTCGCGCCGGTCACTGCTGCGCTCGCCGCCGGCAACCGCGTCCTGGTAAAGCCCTCCGAACTGACGCCTGCTTTCTCCGAGCTGCTGGCCAGACTGGCCGGCGAGCACTTTGCGCCGGATGAGCTCAGCGTCATCACCGGCGATGCCGAGATGGGCAGGGCCTTCGTCTCGATGCCGTTCGATCATCTGCTGTTCACCGGATCGACCGCGGTCGGCCGCCAGGTCGCGATCGCCGCAGCCGCCAACCTGACCCCGGTCACGCTCGAACTCGGCGGCAAGTCGCCGGCGATCCTCGACGCCTCCTGCGACCTCGACGCGGCAACGGCCAGCGTCGCCTATGGCAAGCTGTTGAATGCCGGGCAGACCTGCATCGCGCCGGACTACCTGCTGGTGCCCAAGGGACAGGCAGGCAACGTCGCCGCGAAGCTCGCAATCGCCGTGGCGCGGTTCTACCCCTCGCTGCGCGACAATCCCGACTATACCGCCATCATCAGCGACCGGCATTACCAGCGGCTGCGCGCCATGATCGCGGAAGCCCGCGAGGCCGGCGCCGATGTCACCGAGATCAACCCGGCAGGCGAAGACCTCGGCACTGCGGGCCGGAAGCTTCTGCCGACCCTGATCAGCAACGCCGGCCCGGACCTGCGGCTGATGCGCGAGGAGATTTTCGGCCCGGTGCTGCCGATCGTCGAATATGCCACGGTCGACGACGCGATCGACCATGTGAACCGGGCCGACCGGCCGCTGGCGCTCTACTGGTTCGGCAACGACAGCGGCAACCGCCAACGCATCCTGCGCGAGACCGTCGCCGGCGGCGTCACCATCAACGACTGCATGCTGCATCTGGTGCAGGAGAACCAGCCCTTCGGCGGCGTCGGCGCCAGCGGCATGGGTGTCTATCACGGCGAATGGGGGTTCCGCACCTTCAGCAAGGAGAAGCCGGTCTTCCTGCAATCGCGCTTGAGCGCGGGAGCCCTTTTGCGCCCGCCCTATGGCAAGACGTTCGAACGGCTTTTCAGCCTGCTCAGACGCATCACCTGACGCGCATTAAGTCTATCTTCATCATGATCCGGCAGGTTTCCGATCCTGCGGTGATGTTTCGAGTACCGCGGCGTCATTGGCGCCCAGGCAACAAACCCGCGCTTCCCTGGAGGCGCGGGTTTTTCATTGGCCGAGAAATCGTCGGCGGCCCGGTCAGGCGAGAAAATCGGCGCGATGCGGCGTAAAACTGTCGACCAGACGCCCGGCCTCCAGCGCCCTGACGCCGTGCACCAGCCCGGAGGGAACGATGAAGCTGCCGCCGGTCTCCAGGATTTCGGTGCGGCCGTCGATGGTCACCTCGAAACGGCCTTCGGCGACATAGCTTGCCTGGACATGCGGATGCGAATGCAACGCGCCGACGCCGCCCTTGTCGAAGCCGAATTCGACCATCATCAGCTCGTCGGTGGATAGGAGCACGCGCCGGCGGTTGCCGTCCGGGGTCGGCGTCCAGGCGCCCTCGCCGGCTTGCGCGAAAGTCTTCGGCTTGGTCATTGCCATCTCCTCACCGCGCCAGCCAGCCGCCGTCCACCGGCACCACCGCGCCATGCATGTAGTTCGAGGCCGGCGCCAGCAGGAAAACGGCGGCATCGCCAATGTCTCCCGGTTCGCCCCAGCGCCCGGCGGGAATACGCCCGAGGATGGCGGCACTGCGGTCGGGATCGGCGCGCAGCGCCTGCGTGTTGTTGGTCTCGATATAGCCCGGCGCTATCCCGTTGACGTTGATGCCTTTCGCCGCCCACTCGCAGGCGAGCAGCCGGGTAATGCCAAGCACGCCATGCTTGGATGCCGTGTAGGACGCAACGCGGATGCCGCCCTGGAAACTCAGCACCGAGGCGATGTTGACGATCTTGCCCTGGCGTCCCTCGGCAAGGATGCGCCGGGCAAAGGATTGGCACAGCAGGAATGCCGTTTTCAAATTGACGTCGATGACATCGTCCCAATCGGTCTCCGTCAGGTCGACGGCATCGGCGCGGCGGATGATGCCGGCATTGTTGACCAACCCGTCGAGCGGCCCGCTTTCGTCCCAGACACGACCGAGCATCGGTCCGGCCGCGCCCGTGTCGGCAAGGTCGGCGGCAACCGCCTCGAATTGGCCGCCCAGAGCCGCGACCTTGCTCGCGGTCTCGGCCATCGACGAGCGGCCGACGCCGATCACCGCGCCCCCGGCGCGCGCGATCGAGACCGCGATGCCTTGGCCGATACCGGTGTTGGCGCCGGTCACCAGGATGCGCTTGCCGGCCAGGCTGAAGGCTGTGAGGTCGCTCACCGCAAGTCGTCCATCGCTACCGGGTCGACATCGGTATAGTCGACATTGTCGCCGGCCATCGCCCAGATGAAGGCGTAGTTGGACGTGCCGGCGCCCGAATGGATCGACCAGCCCGGCGACAGCACCGCCTCTTCGTTGCGCATGACGATGTGGCGTGTCTCGTCCGGCTCGCCCATGAAGTGGAAGACGCGCGCCGCCTCGGGCAGGTCGAAATAGAGATAGGCCTCCATGCGCCGGTCATGCACATGGCACGGCATGGTGTTCCAGATCGACCCCGGCGCCAGCTGCGTCATGCCGACGACGAGCTGGCAGGTTTTTGTTCCCCCGGCATGGATGAACTGGAAGATCGAGCGCTCGTTGCACGCCTCGTTGCTGCCGAGGTCGAGGCGTTTGGCGTCATCGAGGCGGATCAGCCGGCTGGGATGAGCCTGGTGCGCCGGCGCGCTGAGCAGGTAGAACTTGGCCGGCGCGGCCTTGTCGGCCGAAGCGAATGACACATCGCTGGAGCCCATGCCGAGATAGAGCATGTCGCGCGCCTGCAGGTCGAAGGACTGGCCGCTGGCTTCGATCGTGCCGCCGCCGCCGATGTTGACGGCGATCAATTCGCGCCGGTCGAGAAAACCCCTGGTGCCGGTCGGCTTGATCGCCTCCAACGGCAATGCCGTCGCCACCGGCATGGCGCCGCCGACGATCATGCGATCGTAGTGAGTATAGGTCAGGCTGATGCGGCCGGGCTGGAAGAGGTCTTCGATGTGGAAATTATGGCGCAGTTCGTCCGTTCCCATGGCGGCGGCCGCGGCCGGGTCGATGGCGAAGCGCGATGTGTAGTCGGTGTGGTGGTTCTGACTCATCTCTGTCCTGACTGCTGGTGGATCATTCGCCGGCGGCCGCCTTGACCGAACTGGCGTAATAGGCCTGCCGCGCCTGCAGGCGCTCGCGGTAGCGCTGCTGGCTGGCGCCGAGATGGGTGCGCATCGCCTCACGCGCGGTTTCGGCATCGCCTGAAGTGATCGCGTTCAGGATCACCAGATGCTCGCGCTGCAGCCCGCGCTGGTAGCTGTCGGACTGAACCAGTTCGGTCGACCAGGGCGAGGTCACGTCGCAAGGAATGGCGCGGCGGCCGAGCACGTCGAGCATCTCGACATAGAACGGATTGTTTGTGGCGCTGGCGATGGCGCGGTGGAAGGCAAGGTCGGCGGGTCCGGTCGGCTGGCTGTCGAGCAGCATCCGCTCGAACTCGAAGAAGGCCTCCTGGATCGCCGCCTCCTGCGCTGCGTTGCGACGGACGGCGGCGAGCCCGGCCGATTCGATCTCGATCGCCAGCCGCACCTCGAGCACGTTGAGCGCGATGGAATCCTTGTTGCCCATGTCGGCTGCCAGCGCGCCGAACATGGTCGAGATGTGCTCGGTGACGAAGACCCCGGCGCCCTGCCGCGGCTCGACGAGGCCGTCGGCGGCAAGCTTGGCCAGCGCCTCGCGGATGACTGTGCGGCTGACGCCGAAGGTCTCCGTCAGTTGGCCCTCGGTCGGCAACTTGTGGCCCGGCAGGATCTCGCCCGCCTGCAACTGCCTGCGGATCGCCGCCACGACGGTTTCCGACAGCTTGGGTTTTCTCTCGACCCTGAGGTCGTTTGCGGTCTCGGACACGTAGTGACCTCCTAGAGCAATTCCAGGAAAGGCGCGTAGCGGTTTTCCCTGTGGAATTGCGTGAAAACAAAGAGTTAGAGCGGTTCAGCGATTCCACCGATCGCTGAACCGCTCTAATGGAACAGGCCCGGCAGCCACAATGAGATTTCCGGTATGTAGGTGACGAGCATCAGCACGGCGAAGGCGGCGCCATAGAATGGCCAGATCGAGCGCATCGCCGTCCAGATCGGAATACGGCCGATGGCGCAGCTGACGAACAGCACCGCGCCGACCGGCGGCGTGCAAAGGCCGATGCCGAGATTGAGGATGAGGATCACGCCGAAATGCACCGGATCGACGCCATAGGCCATGACCACCGGCAGGAAGATCGGCGTCGTGATGATGATCAGCGGCGACATGTCCATGAACGTGCCGAGGATGAGCAGGATGAGATTGAGCAGCAGCAGGATGACAAGCTTGTTGTCGGATACCGATTGCAGGAAGGCGACGAGCGAGGCCGGCACCCTGAGATAGGCGAGCAGCCAGCCGAAGGCGGCCGCGCAGCCGATGATCATCAGCACCATCGCCGTCGTGCGCACCGCTGCCGTCGTGGCCGCGACGAAGTCGCTCCAGCTCATCGAGCGGTAGATGATCAGCGTCACCAGGAAGGCATAGACGATGGCGATGCAGGAGCTTTCGGTGGCGGTGAAGATACCCGAACGGACGCCGCCGAAAATGATGCCGATCAGGATGAGGCCGGGAATGGCGGCGACAAGCAGCTGCAAGGCCCGGCCGAAGCCGGCGAAGGGCTCCGTCGGGTAGCCGCGGCGGCTGGCAACCCAATAGGCCGTTATCATCAGCGACAGCGCCAGCAGCAGACCCGGCAGCACGCCCGCCGTGAACAGGTCGGCGATCGAGATACGGCCGCCGGCCGAAATCGAATAGATGATCATGTTGTGGGACGGTGGAATGAGAAGGGCGATGATGGCGCCGACCGACGTGATGTTGACGGCATAGTCGACGCCGTAGCCGCGCGCCTTCATCTGGGGGATCATCAGTCCGCCGACTGCGGAGGCATCGGCCACCGCCGATCCCGAAATGCCGCCGAACAAGGTCGATGCCGCGATGTTGACCTGCCCCAGACCGCCGCGCAAATGGCCGACCAGGGAGCCCGCCAGAGCGACCAGCCGCGCGGCGATGCCGCCACGCACCATCAGGTCGCCGGCGAAGATGAAGAACGGTATGGCCATCAGCGAAAAGACGCTGACGCCGGAATTCAGCCGCTGGAATACCACGACCGGAGGCAGGCCGAGCGTGAGGATCGTCGCGAAGCTTGCGACGCCGAGGCAGAACGCGATCGGCGTGCCGATGATCAGCAGGAAAACGAAGGTACCGAAGAGAACGGTGAGCGCCATGGTTCAAAGCTCCTCGCCGGTCGCATGGATGTCGGCGTCGACGGGCAGGCCGGCAAAACGCCCGGCCAGTCGTTCCAGCGAAAAAAGGCATACCAGCGCGCCACCCAGGATGACTGGCAGGAAGCTGACGCCCCCCGGCAAAGTCAGCGAAGGCATGACCGTGTTCCAAGTCAGCCTGGCCAGTTGTACGCCGTAGACGATCATGCCGGCGCCGAAGGCCAGCACGACAAGATCGGAAATGCTGCGCAGCACCGCCTTGGCCGAGCCAGGCAGGACATAGAGCAGCACGTCGAAGCCCAGGTGCGTGCGCTCGCGCACGCCGACGGCGGCACCGAGAAAAATGAACCAGCCCATCAGCAGCACCGAGAAGGATTCGGTCCAGCTCGGCGAACGGTTCAGCACATAGCGCGAGAACACCTGCCAGAAGATGATGATCGTCATCAGCGTCAGCCCGGCGCCGCTGACCCAAAGTGCCAACCGGGCAAGCCCGGAGAGCACCCGTTCCGCGCTCAGCCAGAAGCCTCGCATGGCCGACGCGCCCGAAGGCAGCGCGGGGACCTCCGCGCTGCTCGGTCCGTTGCCCGTGCCGTTCATTTCTCGGCCTGTATACGGGCGGCCAGGTCCTTCAGCTCGGGTGTCGACAGGTACTTGTCGTAGACCGGCTTCATCGCGTCGATCAGCGGCTGCTTGTCGATCTCGCTGACCTTGACGCCCGCGGCCTCGACGATGCCGCGCGACTTCTTCTCCTGCGCGTCCCAGAGTTCGCGCATCTTGACGACGCTGTCCTTGGCCGCCTGGCGCACGATCGCCTGGTCTTCCGGCGACAGCTTGTCCCAGCTTGCCTTCGACATGACCAGCACTTCCGGCACGATCTGGTGTTCGTCCATCGTGTAATGCTTGGCGACTTCGTAGTGCTTGGCGGATTCGAAGCTCGGCCAGTTGTTTTCGGCGCCATCGATGACGCCGGTCTGCAGCGCCGAATAGACCTCGCCATAGGCCATCGGCGTCGCATTGGCGCCAAGCGCGTTGACCATGTCGACGAACACGTCGGACTGGATGACGCGGAACTTCATGCCTTTCATGTCGGCCATCGAGGTGATGTCCTTCTTGGTGTTGTAGAAGGACCGCGCGCCGGAATCGTAGAAGGCGAGACCGACGAGATCATGCGCCTCGAACGCCTTCAGGATCTGGTCGCCGATCGGCCCGTCCATGACGTGGCGCATGTGCTCGACGGAGCGGAACATGTAGGGCAGCGACGGCACGGCGGTCTCCGGCACGATGCCGTTGAACGGTCCCATCGAGACACGGTCGAGGTCGATGACGCCGGCCTGGGTCTGTTCGATCGTGTCCTTCTCCTCGCCGAGTTGCGCCGAGTGATAGACCTCGATCGAATAGCGGCCGGCGGTGCGCTGCTTGATCAGGTCGCCCATGTACTTGACCGCCTCGACGGTCGGGTACCCGTCCGGATGGGTATCCGAGGATCGCAGCACGGTTTCGGCATTGGCTATGCCGATCAGCAGCGAGCCGAAGGCAAACGTGGCCGCCGTCAATTTCGAGAAATGCAACATTACTGACTTCCTCCCTTTGAAAATCGAAACGTCCGGCTCAGAGCCGGTACGCATTCTTGGCAAGCGTGTAGGCAAGCTCCTTCGCGAGTTCATGCGCCTCGTCCTCACGCAGCCGGTGCTCGGCGACGAGACGCGCCAGGAACGCGCAATCGACGCGGCGCGCCACGTCGTGACGGGCGGGGATCGACGGAAAGGCGCGGGTGTCGTCGTTGAAGCCGACCGTGTTGTAGAAGCCGGCGGTCTCGGTCGTCATCTCGCGAAAACGGCGCATGCCTTCCGGACTGTCGTGGAACCACCAGGCCGGCCCGAGCCTCAGCGCCGGATAGACGCCGGCCAGCGGCGCCAGTTCGCGCGCATAGCTGGACTCATCCAGCGTGAACAGGATGACGGTGAGATCGCGCTCCAGCCCGACACAGTCGAGCAGCGGCTTCAGCGCCGTCACATAGTCGGTGCGCGTCGGGATATCGAAGCCCTTGTCCCTGCCAAATTTCTGGAAAACGCCAGGGGAATGGTTGCGCCAGGAGCCCGGATGGATCTGCAGCACCAGCCCGTCATCCCGGCTCATCTTGGCCATCTCGGTCAGCATCTGGGCGCGAAACAGCTTTCGTTCGCGCTCGTCCTGCGAGCCGGCGCGGACCCGGTTGAACAACTCCTGCGCAGCGGCATCGGACAGATTGGCGGTCTCGGCCGTCGGATGGCCGTGATCCGTCGAGGTCGCGCCGAAACTCTTGAAGAAGGCGCGCCGCTGGCGATGCGCGTCGAGATAGCCGGCCCAGGTCCCGGTGTCGCAGTCGGTGATCTCGCCGAGCCGGTCCAGATTGGCCGAAAAACCTTCGAAATCGGGATCGACGACGGCGTCCGGCCGATAGGCGGTGACGACGCGGCCCTCCCAGCCGCTGTCGCGGATCACCTGGTGCCATTTGAGATCGTCGAGCGCGCCTTCGGTCGTCGCGATGACCTCGATGTTGAAGCGTTCGAACAGCGCGCGAGGACGGTAATTCTCCCACTGCAACACCGTCGCGATCGTGTCGTAATGGCGATCGGCGGTTGCGGCGCTCAACGGCTCTTCGATAGCGAACAGATCCGCGAGCACATGGTCGAACCATAGCCGGGTCGGCGTGCCACGGAAGAGGTAGTAGTGCTCGGCGAACAGCCGCCAGATCGCCCTGCCGTCGGTTTCGACGGGCGCACCATCGAGGGTCGGTACGCCGAGAGCCTCCAGCCGCACGCCCTGGCTGAACAGCATGCGAAAAATATAGTGGTCCGGCACGATGAGCAGCTGCGCGGGATCGGGGAACGGCTCGTTCAGCGCATACCAGCGCGGGTCGGTGTGGCCGTGCGGGCTGATGATGGGCAGGTCCTTGATGCCGGCATAGAGATCGCGGGCGATCGAGAGCGGACGCGCCTCGGCTGGAAACAGCAAATCCGCATTGATCAGTGCCACGGCCATCCTCCCGGCCCTATCGGTAGGGTTGACCAGAAATAATGTCAACATACAAAAATTGGATTGTTGTATGATGACTTTTGAGCAAAGCTGAGCATTGTCGGGGAACGCCGCCGGTGTTACGCCGCCAGTGTTCCGCGGCTTGCGATCCGCCTCCGGATCACCGCCGTTCCATGACCAGCCGTTTCACGAGATGAGTGCGCGAACCGATGACAGACCGCCGCCTTTCCAACCGCACGGCGCCCGCATTGCCGGCCAAGGTCGCCGCTCCTCGATACGATCGCGGTGCGATTGCACCGGGCATCGTGCATCTGGGCGTCGGCGCCTTTCACCGCGCCCACCAGGCCGCCTATGTCGATGAATGCCTGGCGGCCGGCGAAATGGGCTGGGGCATAACAGGCGTGTCGCTGCGCAGCGCCGACACGCGCGACGCGCTGGCGCCGCAGGATGGGCTTTACACACTGGCGGTCCGCGGCAGCGGCGGCGAGAAGCTGCATGTCATCGGCTCCATCGGCTCGATGCTGGTGGCGCCGGAAGACCCGGCCGCGGTGCTGGCGGTGCTGACCGATCCGCGCATCCGCATCGTGACGCTGACGATCACCGAGAAAGCCTATCTGCGAGCGGCCGGCGGTGGGTTGGACGCGGCGCATGCCGACATCGTCCACGACCTGGCCAATCCACAAAAGCCGAAGACGGCGCATGGCTTTCTGACCGAAGCGCTCGCCCGGAGGCTGGCTGCCGGCACCCCGCCTTTCACCGTGCTTTGTTGCGACAACCTGCCCGCCAACGGCGCCACCTTGCACAGGCTGCTGATCGAATTCGCTGAATTGCGCGATGCCGGTCCTGGTTCGGCGGGCGATGCTAGGATCGCCGGCCACATCGCCGGTCAGGTCGCATTTCCCTCGAGCATGGTCGACCGCATCGTGCCGGCCACGACCGATGCCGACAGGGCGCGGATATCAGGTGAACTTGGTATCGAGGACGCCTGGCCCGTGATGACCGAACCCTTCAGCCAATGGGTGATCGAAGACAGTTTCCCCACGGGCCGCCCGGCTTGGGAAAAATTCGGCGTCACCATGGTCGGCGATGTCGCTCCCTTCGAGGACATGAAGCTGAGGCTTCTCAACGGCGCGCATTCGGGCATCGCCTATCTCGGCCTGCTCAGCGGCCACCCCACGGTCGATCGCGCCTTTGCCGATCCGGCGATAAGGCGGTTCGTCGATGCGCTGTGGGAGGAGGCCAAATCGACATTGCCGGACGATGCCGGCCTCGACACGTCAGCCTATACGGCCGAGCTTGCCGAGCGTTTTTCGAACACGGCACTTGCCCACCGCACGGCGCAGATCGCCAATGACGGCAGCCAGAAGCTGCCTCAGCGCATCATCGCCTCGGCCATCGAGTGCCTCGAAGCCGGCACCGAGCTGGTCCATCTCACGCTCGTGGTGGCAGCCTGGATCGCTGCCTGCGCGGCGCGGGGAAAGAGCTTGCCGGAGGGCCATTTCACCGATCCGCTCGACACGCCGCTGACAGCGCTTCTGGATCAGCAGCTGCCGGCGAACGAAACCGTGACGACGGTGTTCGATCTGGCGGGCTTCGCCAGGGATCACGCCGAGCGCCAGACGCTGATCGAACTCGTCGCCGTCCATCTCGTCCACCTGCGGCGGGACGGCACGACTTTGGCTTTTGCTGCACTCGGCATCGAAGGTGAAGGGCCGTAGGGCGGAGCTGGCACGGATAAGCAGAGGGCACAGGACTCTGATGTCGGCGCGACAGCGTCGCCGCTGCGTGAACTCTCGCCATCTCAACAAACAAAAAAGCGGGGCAAGGCCCCGCTTTTTCACATCGCTTCTGAATTGAAGTTCAGGCCGGCAGGATGGCGCCTTCCAGCGTGGTGAGCTGGCCAAGAAACTGTTCCGCCTTGCTGCGCGCCTGGTCGTCCTTGGCGTCGGCGGCGTCTTCCCTGGCTTCCTGGATGCGGCGGGCGAGATCGGCGCGGTCGACATCCTTCACCGCGACCGCCGATTCCGCCAGCAGCGTGCAGCCGGCCGGGACGATGTCGGCGAAGCCACCGAACACGACATAGCGTTCTTCGCCGCCCGAGGCGTTCTTCACCGTGACGACGCCCGGCTTGATCGTGGTCATGACCGGTGCGTGATGCGCCATGACGGTCATCTCGCCTTCGGCGCCCGGGATGACGACGGATTCGACCTCGGCGGAAACCAGCAGGCGCTCCGGCGAGACCAGTTCGAATTTGAAAGCTTCAGCCATGATCAAATTAGCGAGTAGGGAATAGTGAGTAGGAAGTAGGGAGAGAGGACAACCGCCCGATCACCCAGCTGCTATTCACTACTGACTACTGACTACTCCCTATTCCCTTGATTAAGCCGCTTCAGCCGCGAGGCGCTGTGCCTTCTCGACCGCTTCGTCGATGCCGCCGACCATGTAGAAGGCGGCTTCCGGCAGATGGTCATAGTCGCCATTGCAGAGGCCCTTGAAGCCCTTGATGGTGTCGGCGAGGTCGACCAGCTTGCCCGGCGCGCCGGTGAACACTTCGGCGACGAAGAACGGCTGCGACAGGAAGCGCTCGATCTTGCGGGCGCGGGCCACCGTCTGCTTGTCCTCTTCCGAGAGTTCGTCCATGCCCAGGATGGCGATGATGTCCTGCAGCGACTTGTAGCGCTGGAGGATCGACTGCACCTGGCGGGCAACGCCATAGTGCTCCTCGCCGACGACCAGCGGGTCGAGCATGCGCGAGGTCGAGTCCAGCGGATCGACGGCCGGATAGATGCCCTTTTCGGCGATCGAACGGTTCAGCGTCGTCGTCGCGTCAAGGTGAGCGAACGAGGTCGCCGGCGCTGGGTCGGTCAAGTCGTCGGCCGGCACGTAGATCGCCTGCACCGAGGTGATCGAGCCCTTGGTGGTGGTGGTGATGCGTTCCTGCAGCGCGCCCATGTCGGTGGCGAGCGTCGGTTGATAGCCCACGGCCGACGGGATACGGCCGAGCAGCGCCGACACTTCCGAGCCCGCCTGCGTGAAGCGGAAGATGTTGTCGACGAAGAACAGCACGTCCTGGCCCTGGTCGCGGAAATATTCGGCGACCGTCAGGCCGGTCAGGCCGACGCGGGCACGCGCGCCCGGCGGCTCGTTCATCTGGCCGTACACCAGCGCCGCCTTCGAGCCTTCACCGCCGCCCTTCTTGTTGACGCCGGATTCGATGAATTCGTGATAGAGGTCGTTGCCTTCGCGGGTGCGCTCGCCGACGCCGGCGAACACCGAGTAACCGCCATGCGCCTTGGCGATGTTGTTGATCAGTTCCTGGATCAGCACGGTCTTGCCGACGCCGGCGCCGCCGAACAGGCCGATCTTGCCGCCCTTGGCGTAGGGTGCGAGCAGGTCGAGCACCTTGATGCCGGTGATCAGGATCTGCGCTTCCGTCGACTGTTCGATATAGGCCGGAGCCGGCTGATGGATCGAGCGCAATTCGACCGCGTCGACCGGGCCTGCCTCGTCGACCGGCTCGCCGATGACGTTGATGATGCGGCCGAGCATGCCCGGGCCGACCGGCACGGCGATCGGGCCGCCGGTGTCGCGCACTTCCTGGCCACGCACCAGACCTTCGGTGGAGTCCATGGCGATACAGCGCACGGTGTTTTCACCCAGATGCTGGGCAACTTCGAGCACCAGTCGGTTGCCGACATTGTTGGTCTCGAGCGCGTTCAGGATCGGCGGCAGATGCTCGCCGAACTGCACGTCGACGACAGCGCCGATGACCTGGCGGACCTTGCCGACAACGCCGGTGGCCTTGGTGGCCATGGCTTGCGTCTTGGCAGCGGCGGCCTTGGCCGGCGCTGCTGCTGGCTTGGCCGGAGCCGCCTTTGCTGCCGCTGCCGGAGCCTTGGCCGCCTTCGTGGGGGCTGCTGTCTTCGGGGTCGCTGCTTTCGCCATCGTCTTTACCCTTTTCGTCCTTTGTTTCTCACGCGGTCCGGTTCGCGGGCCAATGACCCGCAGACCGCGCCTAGAGCGCCTCGGCGCCCGAAATGATTTCGATCAGTTCCTTGGTGATCTGCGCCTGCCGCTGGCGGTTGTAGGTGATCGACAGCTTGTTGATCATCTCGCCGGCGTTGCGCGTCGCATTGTCCATGGCGCTCATCTTGGCGCCCATTTCGCCCGCCGCGTTTTCGAGCAGCGCGCGGAATACCTGCACCGCGATGTTGCGCGGGATGAGGTCGGACAGGATTTCGCCCGGCTCCGGCTCATACTCGTAGACGGCGCTGGCGCCATCCTCCGACTCGGGCTGAGCCGAAGAGGCGGATGCCGCCGGAATGATCTGCTGCGCGGTCGGAACCTGGCTGATCACCGACTTGAACTGCGAGTAGAACAGCGTGCAGACGTCGAAGGCGCCCTCGTTGAAAAGGTGGATGACCTTGCGGGCGATCGCATCGGCATTGACGAAGCCGAGCGTCTTGACCTCGCGCAGATCGACGCGTTCGATGATCATCGCGGCATAGTCGCGGCGCAGGATGTCGAAACCCTTCTTGCCGACGCAGATGATCTTGACCTGCTTGCCATCGGCCAGAAGCCGGCGGATATGGTCGCGGGCATGACGGGCGATCTGCGAATTGAAGCCGCCGCACAGGCCGCGCTCGGCGGTGCAGACGACAAGCAGATGCACGTCGTCCTTGCCGGTTCCAGTCATCAGCGCCGGGGCATCGCCACCGCCACCGACAGCCTGGGTGATGTTGGCCAGGACGGAACCCATGCGCTCCGAATAGGGACGCGCCGCTTCCGCCGCCTCTTGCGCACGGCGCAGCTTCGCCGCGGCGACCATCTGCATCGCCTTGGTGATCTTCTGCGTCGCCTTGACCGAGGCGATACGGTTACGAAGGTCTTTTAATGAAGGCATGCTTCAAACCTGATCCCGTCTTGCACTTCGCTCAGGCGAAGGTCTTGGCGAAGGCGTCGATCTCGGCCTTCAGCTTGGCGCGCAGATCGTCCGAAAGCGCCTTTTCCTTGCGGATGGCGTCGAGGACGTCCTTGCCGGCCGAACGCATGTGGCTGAGCAGGCCGTGCTCGAACTTGCCGACCTGGTTGACCGGCAGCTTGTCGAGATAGCCGTTGACGCCGGCGAAGATCACCGCGACCTGCTCTTCGGTCTTCAGCGGCGAGAACTGCGGCTGCTTCAACAGCTCCGTCAGGCGCGAGCCGCGGTTGAGCAGGCGCTGCGTGGCGGCGTCGAGATCCGAGCCGAACTGCGCGAAAGCAGCCATTTCGCGGTATTGCGCGAGCTCGCCCTTGATCGAGCCGGCAACCTGCTTCATCGCCTTGATCTGCGCCGAGGAACCGACGCGCGACACCGACAGGCCGACGTTGACGGCCGGACGAATGCCCTGGAAGAACAGGTTGGTTTCTAGGAAGATCTGGCCGTCGGTGATCGAGATCACGTTGGTCGGGATGTAGGCCGACACGTCGTTGGCCTGCGTTTCGATGACCGGCAGCGCGGTCAGCGAGCCGCCGCCCAGATCGTCGTTGAGCTTGGCGGCGCGCTCGAGCAGGCGCGAGTGCAGGTAGAAGACGTCGCCCGGATAGGCTTCGCGGCCCGGCGGACGGCGCAGCAACAGCGACATCTGGCGATAGGCCACCGCCTGCTTCGACAGATCGTCATAGCTGATCAGCGCATGCATGCCGTTGTCGCGGAAATATTCGCCCATGGTGCAGGCCGTGAACGGCGCCAGGAACTGCATCGGCGCCGGATCGGAAGCGGTGGCGGCGACGATGATCGAATATTCGAGCGCGCCGCGCTCTTCCAGCACCTTGACGAACTGCGCGACGGTCGAGCGCTTCTGGCCGACGGCGACGTAGACGCAGTAGAGCTTTTCCTTCTCGGGGCCGTTGTCGTGCACCGACTTCTGGTTGAGCATCGTATCGAGGATGATGGCGGTCTTGCCGGTCTGGCGATCGCCGATGACCAGCTCGCGCTGGCCACGGCCGACCGGGATCAGCGCGTCGATGGCCTTGAGACCGGTCGACATCGGCTCGTTCACCGACTTGCGCGGGATGATGCCCGGCGCCTTGACGTCGACGCGCTTGCGCTCGGTCGCCTTGATTGGACCCTTGCCGTCGATCGGATTGCCGAGCGCGTCGACGACGCGGCCAAGCAGGCCGGGGCCGACAGGCGCATCGACGATGGCGCCGGTGCGCTTGACGGTGTCGCCTTCCTTGATGTCGCGGTCGGCGCCGAAGATGACGACGCCGACATTGTCGGCTTCGAGGTTGAGCGCCATGCCGCGGATGCCGCCGGGGAATTCGACCATTTCGCCGGCCTGGACATTGTCGAGACCGTAGACGCGGGCGATGCCGTCACCGACGGACAGCACCTGTCCGACTTCGGAGACCTCGGCCTCCTTGCCGAAATTCTTGATCTGGTCTTTCAGAATTGCGGAAATTTCCGCGGCGCGGATGTCCATCAGCCGACCTCTTTCAGTGCAAGCTTGAGCGAATTGAGTTTGGTTTTGAGCGACGTATCGATCTGGCGCGAGCCCATCTTGACCACCAGCCCGCCGAGCAGCGACGGGTCGACGGTGACGGAAATGGCCACGTCCTTGCCGGCAACGCTCTTCAGCGCCGCCTTGAGTTCGGTCTGCTGCGCCGCCGTCAGCTCATGCGCCGAAGTGACTTCGGCGGCAGCCTCACCACGGTGCTCGGCGGCGATCTGGCGGAACGCCTTGATCATGCCGGGCACCGCGAACAGGCGGCGGTTCTTGGCGACGACGCGCAGGAAATTGCCTGTCAGTCCGGTGATGCCGGCCTTGTCGGCGATCGCCGCAATGGCCTTGGCCTGGTCCTCGCTGGAAAACACCGGGCTGTTGATCAGCCGGCTGAGGTCCGCGCTGCCCGCCAGCAATGCCTCGAAACCGTTGAGGTCAGCCTCGACCTTGGCCACGGAATTTGCCTGCGATGCCAGTTCGAACAGCGAACCGGCATAGCGTTCTGCGACACCTGAGATTGGCGATGACGATTGAGCCACGGACCGTCTTTTCTCTTGTCTGACAGGCCGCAGATTGTTGGCGCGAGCAAAAACTCTGGCTAAATCTTTGACCTTACTGCATTTTTCCAAGCACGGAGGCGCGGCTTCCGCTATCCCCGGCCGAAAGTCGATTGCCGTCTAGCACAGGCATTTTAAGACCGCAATGCGTCGTTCCGCATGGTTTTCAGGCACTATTGTCGCATCCGGCGAAAGATCAGGGTCCTGCGCGCCGGAATAGCCTTGGATTCAGGGCACAAAGCCGAAGGCAAAGGCGAGCGGCAAGGCCGCGAGCGCCAATTCCACCACGATCGAAACCCAATTGAAAGGTGTATTGGCGCCATCCGACATCATCGACAGCAGCCGGCCGAAGGCGGTGAACAGCCAGGAGAAGCCGAGCGCCATGTAGACCAGCGGCTGCGCGAGCAGGATGCAGCACAGGCCGACCCCGAGATAGAAGCCCGACATGCGGCCTCGCCCTTCGGCGATCGCCGCCGCCTTCTCGGGTTTCGCCTGCAGGCGCAGGATGCGGAACGCCAGAGCCGGCGCCAGGAAGAACAGAAGGCCGAGCAGGACGGTGAAGACCGCGCTCGACCAGGCCAGCCATTCGCCCTGGCTCGTCGGCCATGGAAGCGCAAAATCCATCGTGTCCCCTCGAAATGCCTGCTTGAAATTGCGGGGCATTCTAGCGGAGGAAAAATGCCGCGCCAGATGGCTCCAGCCACTTTAGGAGACGCGCATCAACCGAGCGCGAATTCCACCGCCGCCTCGGCATGGATGCGCGTCGTGTCGAAAACCGGAATGTCCAAATCGCCCTGGCCGATGAGCATGGTGATCTCGGTGCAGCCCATGATCAGGCTGTCCGCGCCCTCTTCGCCGCGCAAGCGGTTTGCCTCGGCGACATAGGCGGCCTTCGAGGTTTCGGTGACGATGCCCTGGCAGAGTTCCTCGTAGATGACGCGATGGACCATGTCGCGCCCGGCGTCGTCAGGCACCACTGGCGACAGGCCATATTTGTCGGCAAGCCGGCCCTTGTAGAAATCCTGCTCCATGGTGAAGCGTGTCGCCAGCAACGCCGGACGCTGCATGCCGGCTTTTCTGACCGCCATCGCAGTGGCATCGGCGATATGGATCAGCGGGATCGACACAGCCGCCTGCACCTGGTCGGCCAGTTTGTGCATGGTGTTGGTGCACAGGAGCAGCCCTTGCGCGCCGCCGGCCTCGAGCTTGCGCGCGGCCTCGGTCAGAAGCGCGCCGGCGCCGTCCCAATCGCCGTGATGCTGCCGCTCAGCGATCTCGGCGAAATCGAACGACCAGAGCAGCAGCTTCGCCGAATGCAGCCCACCCAGCCGCTCGCGCACGATCTCGTTGAGCAGGCGATAATAGATGGCAGTCGATTCCCAGCTCATGCCGCCGAGCAGGCCAAGGGTTTTCATTGATCTTTCCGTTTCTCTCGCCGAGACAACTGTAGCTGAAATTGAGTCCCTACAAAAAACTCTGCGGGTCGATGTCGACCTGCACCCGGGTCGAGCCGCGCTGCTTCGGTCCGTTGGCGAGCATGGCCCGGATAAAACCTTGCATGTCGGCGCGTCGTTCGCCCTGGATCAGCAGGCGGAAGCGGTGGCGTCCGCCGAGCAGGGACAGCGGTGCTTCCGCCGGCCCGAGCACGAACAGGTCCGACGCTTCCGGTGCCGCGCGGCGCAGGCCGCGTGCATGGCCCTCCGCCTCCGCCCGCGTCACCGCGCTGACGATGACGCCTGCCAGTCGGCCGAAGGGCGGCAAGGCGGCGCGCTCGCGCTCCGAAATCTCACGCTGGTAGAAAGACTCGGCATCGCCTGAGACGATCGCCCGCATCACCGGATGGTCGGGCTGGAAGGTCTGCAGCAGGCCAAGGCTCTTCTTGCCGGTGCGGCCGGCACGGCCGGTCACCTGGCTGAGCAGCTGGAAGGTACGCTCGGCGGCGCGCGGATCGCCATTGGCGAGGCCGAGGTCGGCGTCGACGACGCCGACCAGCGTCATGTTCGGGAAATTGTGACCCTTGGCGACCAGTTGCGTGCCGATGACGATATCGGCCTCGCCATTGGCGATTGCCTCCAGCTCCAGCCGCAACCGCCGTACGCCCCCCATGATGTCCGACGACAGCACGATGGTGCGCGCGTCCGGGAAATGCGTGACGACCTCCTCGGCAATGCGCTCGACCCCCGGCCCGCAAGCAACCAGATGATCGAGCGTGCCGCATTCCGGGCAGGCTTCGGGACGGCGCTCATTGTGACCGCAGTGATGACACACCAACTGGCCGCGAAAGCGGTGTTCGACCAGCCAGGCCGAGCACACCGGGCAGCCGAAACGGTGGCCGCAGACCCGGCACAGCGTCAGCGGCGCATAACCGCGCCGGTTGAGGAACAGCAGCGACTGCTCCTTCTTCTCCAGTGTCCGGCGCATATGGTCGATCAGCACCGGCGACAGGAAGCCGCCACGGGCGGGCGGCGCGCGGCGCATGTCGATCGACTTGAGATCGGGAAGTGCCGCCTCGGCGAAGCGTGCGGAAAGCACAGCCCTTGCATAGCGGCCCTGGCTGGCATTGACCCGGCTCTCGACCGACGGCGTCGCCGACGCCAGGACCACGGGGAAGCCGCCTATATGGCCGCGCACGACAGCCATGTCGCGCGCATTGTAGAAGACGCGGTCTTCCTGCTTGTAGGCGGGGTCGTGCTCCTCGTCGACGACGATCAGGCCAAGCTCCCGGAACGGCAGGAACAGCGCCGAGCGGGCGCCGGCAACGACGCGCACGCCGCCTTCCGCCACTTGCCGCCAGACTTTTTCACGCATTCGCGGCGGCAGGTCCGAATGCCATTCGCCCGGCTTGGCGCCGAAACGTTGCTGGAAGCGTTCCAGAAAGGCATGCGTCAAGGCGATTTCCGGCAGCAGGATGAGCACCTGCTTGCCCTGCTCGAGCGCGGCCGCCACAGCCTCGAAATAGACCTCCGTCTTGCCCGAACCGGTGACGCCGTCGAGCAACGCGACGTTGAACTCGCCGGCCGCGACATTGGCGCGCAGCATCGACGCGGCCTCGTTCTGGTCCGGCATCAGTTCCGGAACGGCATAGCTTGGGTCAGGCGCGGCCACCACAGGCCGCGGCGGGATCATCACCGTCTCGAACACGCCTTGCGCCTTCAGCCCGTCGATCACGGTCGACGACACGCCCGCGGCATGGGCAAGCCCGGAGCGCGTCCAGGCAAGGCCACCTTCGGCCGTCTCCAGCACGCGTGCCCTGGCATCGGTCATCCGGTCGGGTACGAGCAGGGTGCGCTGCAGCCCTTCGATCCAGGGTTCGGGATCAAACGCCTCCGGCGCCCTGAGCAGCATGCGCGCCACCATGCCCGGCGCCGACAGCGTGTACTGCGCCACCCAGTCGACGAAGCGGCGCATGGCACGGTCGATCGGCGGACAGTCGAAAACCTGCTCGATCGGGCGCAATTTCCTGGCGTCGACCTGCTCGACCGCGCCGTCCCAGACAATGCCGGCGACCTGGCGAGGCCCAAGCGGCACGCGCACGATCGAACCCGGCACCACGCGCATGCCGACCGGCACGGCATAGGTGTAGGGGCGTTCGGCCGGCATCGGCACCAGCACCGGCGCGGCCGCGACAAAGGGCGAATCTTCGATCATGAGGCGTGACCTTGCCCTGACTTTGGTCTAGATCAAAGAGCAACGCTGAACGTGCCTTCCCAAGCACGACGAAATCGTCAGGAGACCCGCCATGAAATTTTTTGCCGACACCGCCGATATCAAAGAGATCAAGGAACTGAACGATCTGGGACTGCTCGATGGCGTCACCACCAATCCCTCGCTGATCCTGAAATCGGGCGGCAAGATCATCGAGGTCACCAAGCAGATCTGCGACATCGTCGAAGGCCCTGTCTCGGCCGAGGTCGTGGCGACCGAGTTCAAGGACATGATGGCCGAAGCCAAGGTGCTGGCCAAGATCGCGCCCAATATTGCCATCAAGGTGCCGCTGACACTGGACGGCCTGAAGGCCTGCAAGACCATCCGCACCGAGATGAACCGCATGGTCAACGTCACGCTGTGCTTCTCGGCCAACCAGGCGCTGCTCGCGGCCAAGGCCGGCGCGTCCTTCATCTCGCCCTTCGTCGGCCGCATCGACGATACCGGCTCGGACGGCATGGAGGTGATCCAGGAGATCCGTCAGATCTACGACAATTACGACTTCCAGACCGAGATCCTGACCGCTTCCGTGCGCACGGTGAACCACGTCAAGCAGGCGGCTCTCATCGGCGCCGACGTCATCACCGCGCCGCCGGCGACGCTGAAGGCGCTGGTCAATCATCCGCTGACAGACAAGGGCCTTGCCGCTTTCCTCGCCGACTGGGCCAAGACCGGCCAGAAGATCAGCTGAGCGATCCGCTACCGGATATGAAAAAAGGCCGGGCAACCGGCCTTTTTTCATGCGCTGTGGATCAAGAGAGAAGCCTGCCCGTCAGTCCGTGCCATCGTCGGGGAGCGCGGTCGGCGACGGGCGCTTGCCCGCCATGATCTCGCGCTTGCCGACATGGTTGGGCGCGCCGACCAGGCCTTCCTTCTCCATGCGCTCGACCAGTGAAGCGGCGCGGTTGTAACCGATGCCGAGGCGGCGCTGGATGTAGGACGTCGAACATTTCTTGTCGCGCAACACCACCTTGACCGCCTCGTCATAGCTGGAATCGCCATCCTCGGCGGCAACGGCTCCCTTATCGAAGACCGCTCCCTGGTCGCCTTCCTCGTCCTCTTCGTCCTCGTCGGCCGTCACGGTCTCCAGATATTCGGGGCGGCCCTGCGCCTTCAGATGCGCCACGACATGCTCGACCTCGGCGTCGGAAACAAAGGGGCCGTGCACGCGGGCGATGCGCCCGCCGCCCATCATGTGCAGCATGTCGCCCTGGCCGAGCAGTTGCTCGGCGCCCTGTTCGCCCAGGATGGTGCGGCTGTCGATCTTCGACGTCACCTGGAAGGAGATGCGGGTCGGAAAATTGGCCTTGATCGTGCCGGTGATGACGTCGACCGAAGGCCGCTGCGTCGCCATGATCAGGTGAATGCCGGCGGCGCGCGCCATCTGCGCCAGGCGCTGGATGGCGCCTTCGATCTCCTTGCCGGCGACCATCATCAGGTCGGCCATCTCGTCGACGATGACGACGATGTAGGGCATCGGCGCCAGGTCGATCTCCTGCTGTTCGAACAGCGGCTCGCCGGTGCCCTTCTCGAAGCCGGCCTGCACGGTCATGACGACCGTCTCGCCCTTGTCCCGGGCTTGGGCGGCGCGCTCATTGTAGCCGTCGATGTTGCGCACGCCGAGCCGCGCCATCTTGCGATAGCGATCTTCCATCTCGCGCACCGCCCATTTGAGCGCGGTTACGGCCTTCTTGGGATCCGTGACGACGGGGGTGAGAAGGTGCGGGATGCCGTCATAGACGGACAGCTCGAGCATCTTTGGATCGACCATGATCAGCCGGCATTCTTCCGGCTTCAGCCGGTAGAGCAGCGACAGGATCATGGTGTTGATGGCGACCGACTTGCCCGAGCCGGTGGTGCCGGCGACGAGCAGATGCGGCATTTTCGCCAGCTCGGCGATGACGGGTTCGCCGCCGATCGTCTTGCCCAGGCAAAGCGCCAGCTTGCAGCTGGTCTTGCGGAAGCCCTGCGATTCAATCAGTTCGCGGAAATAGACGGTTTCGCGGGTCTCGTTCGGCAACTCTATGCCAATGACGTTGCGGCCGGGCACCACGGCGACGCGCGCCGAGACCGCCGACATGGAACGGGCGATGTCGTCGGCGAGACCAATGACGCGGGAGGATTTGACGCCAGGCGCCGGCTCGAACTCGTAGAGGGTGACGACCGGGCCGGGGCGTACGTGGATGATCTCGCCGCGCACGCCGAAATCCTCCAGCACGCTTTCCAGGAGATCGGCATTCTGCTCGAGCCGCTCCTGCGACATGTAGAAGCCCTGCCCTTCCGGCGGCTGCTGCAGCAGTTCCTCGGAGGGAAGCTCGTAGCTTTCGCCCGTCACCGGCCGCGCAACCTTGCCAGCCATGGGCAGCGACGGTGCGCGCATGGCGGGAACGGCTTCCTCCGCGCGCTGCACAAGTGGGGCGGCGCTGCTTGCAGCAGGCGCCATCGCGGCCGTCGTCCGAGCCTGCCGGGCAGCCCTGCCCGCCGGAACGGGCTGCACGGCCACGGCCTCGTTGGAGTTGGCCGGAAACACGTCCGGCGTGGCGGACGGGGCCTGGCCTGGAAGGCATTCGATGACGCGGAACAGGGCGGTGACATCGGCTACGGCGGGCGCGGAGATATCGGCCCGCGCCGCGGCAACCGGCGGAGCCGGGACCGGTGCGCGCGAAACCGGGCTGACTGAGCGGCCCGGCGACGTAACGTCAACCAGAAGCGGCGCCAAGCCCTCGAAGAAGGCGTGATCCGAAAGATAGGGCCGTCGGGCTTTTTCAGCGGTGGCTGCTTTGAGCGGCGCGCCATTCCCGACGACGGACGCCGGGCGCGTGGCCGCTTGAGCGGGCACCTTCGGAGCCGCGGGCGGAACACCTTGCGACGTCTCGCCGCGTGCTGGCTGAGCGGGCGCGGCCGGCGACGGTCCGCGATGCATGACGGCGCCAGCTTGCTGCGTCGGCAGCGCCTGCGGGCCACCCTGCTCGGCAACCTCGCCATGCAGCTGGCGATGCTTGGGCTCATAGTCCGGCGTGCGTGTAAAACGCACATTGGGCGCAAGGAAAAAATACTCTTGCCAGGCAGGGCTTTCAGTGTCGCCCTGCGGGAAACCATTGTCCGCCGCAGGCTTCCCATTCGGCCCACCGGAGGGGCTCCTGTCGCCGCCGGGAACAGCAACCCGCCCGGAATGGCCCGAAGCACCGGACTGGCGGACATCCACCTTGCCGCGCGGGCCGCCGGCGCGCTCCCCTTCGGGGTCATCGGGCGAAGCTGTGTGCAACGAATTGACCCGAGAAAAACGCCTGGCTTCCATGCTCAAGACTCACTGTGGAACGTCTGCTGAGCAATAGGGAGCGAGTGGTTAACAGTTGCTTCCGTCAGTGCCGTTGGAGCGACCGAAAAATATCTTTCGCGGCGATGCCGAAGGATCCGGATTCGAGCGCTGGATCGAATTCGATGATCCATCCATGTGTGCGGGCCGAGCATGAGCAAGCGCCGCCCTTGGCCATCGGGAAACGGCCGGCACCAGGATCGAGAGGAGGACGTCTTTCGGAACGAAGAGTATCGCTAGCTGGCCGTCTTGCCGTGCCGGGCCAGATCCTGGGCGATGGACAGTTGCAGGGCTTCGGCCAGTTCGCGCGCGGCACGGTTCTCGGCATCGATCTGCGCCCGGTAGGAAGCAAACTCTTGACGCGGCCTGTCGAAGGACGAGGTGATCGCCCGCTTGCCGACCGCGATCACCGCGCCGGTTTTCGCGTCGGTCAGCGTGTAGCCGGCGGTCAGCGTCACCGAACCGGCGGTCGGCTCGTCCTGGTCGGTTCCAACCTGGACCAGCGCCGAGGATTCAACGGCTTCGGTCACGCTGAGATCGAGCGAATAAAGCGGCGAAGCCGGTTCGCCGGCGCCGCGCCCGAACCCGAAGATCAGGTTGTTGCGCACCTGCTGGGCATAACGCGTCCGGACCGGCTTGACGGCGATCGACGCCAACTCGGCGTTCGCGGTGGAGCCGGTCGACAGCGGCGCGCTCGAATAGAGCGGCCGCACCTGGCAGGCCGAGACGAGCGCAAGCGAGCCGACGAGGCCGGCAAGCGCGATGCGGCGCAGCAAACGGCTCAACTCTGTCTTTTCCCGATCAGGCAACGACATTGACGATCCTCTGCGGCACGATGATCACCTTGCGCGGAGCCTTGCCTTCTAGTGCTTTCTGCACGAAGTCGAGAGCCAAGACCGCTTTTTCGACCGCACCTTGGTCCGCGTCGCGGGCAATTGTCAAATCCCCCCGCTTCTTGCCGTTGACCTGCACCGGATAGGTGACTTCGTTGTCGACGACCAGCGCCGGATCGAAGACCGGCCACGGCCGTTCGGCAACCAGATCGGTGCCGCCCAACTCCTCCCAGCACTCTTCGGCAAGGTGCGGCATGACAGGCGCGATCAGGTGCACCATGATCTCCACGGCCTCGCGGCAGGCGCTTTTCAGCGCCGTATCGGCCTTGCCTTCCGCCACCTCGTTGAGCGGGGCGGTCAGCGCGTTGGCCAGTTCATAGATGCGGGCAATGGCACGGTTGAAGGCGAGCTTTTCGATGTCTTCGCCGACCGCCTTCAGGATTTTGTGCGCGGCCTTGGAAACGGCCCCGGCCTCGCCATCATTGGTCGCCTTGGGCGTGACCCCTGCCAGCGTCTCGGCCGCCGTCGACACCAGCCGCCAGATGCGCTGCATGAAGCGGTGCGCGCCGGCGGCACCGTCGTCGGTCCACTCGACATCGCGTTCGGGCGGCGAATCCGACAGCATGAACCAGCGCGCCGTGTCGGCGCCGTAGCCGTCGGTGATGTCTTCCGGGCTCACCGTGTTCTTCTTCGACTTCGACATCTTCTCGAGCGGGCCGATGGTGACCGCCTCGCCGGTGGCGATGTCGATGGCGCGGCGCTTGCCGTCGACGTCCTCCAGCCGCACTTCGGTCGGCGCCAGCCAGCGGCCATTCGATGCCGTGCCGACGCGGTAGGTTTCGTGCACCACCATGCCTTGCGTGAACAGGCCCTTGAACGGTTCGGCCAGGTCGACATGGCCGGTCTCGCGCATGGCGCGGGTGAAGAAGCGCGAATAGAGCAGATGCAGGATCGCATGCTCGATGCCGCCAATATACTGGTCGACCGCCAGCCACTCGTTCGCCGCCTTGGGATCGGTCGGATCATGCGCCCAGGGTGCCGTGAAACGGGCGAAATACCAGGACGAGTCGACGAACGTGTCCATCGTGTCGGTTTCGCGCCGGGCGTCCTTGCCGCATTGCGGGCACTTCACATGCCGCCACGTCGGATGCCGGTCGAGCGGATTGCCCGGCCGGTCGAAATCGACATCGTCCGGCAGCTTGACCGGCAGGTCGGCCTTCGGCACCGGCACCACGCCGCAATTCTCGCAATGGATCATCGGGATCGGGCAGCCCCAGTAGCGCTGGCGCGAAATGCCCCAGTCGCGCAGGCGGAAATTCACCTTGCGCTCGGCCATCGGCCGGTTGCCGATCGTCTTCTGTTCCAGCAGGGTCGCGACCTCGTCGAAAGCCCGGTCCGGTTTCATGCCATCGAGGAAGCGCGAATTGATCATCGCGCCATCGTCGACATAGGCCTCGTCGATGATCTGGAAAGCCGACGGGTTTTCGCCGTCCGGCATCACCACCGGCACCACCGGCAGGCCGTATTTGTTTGCGAAGTCGAGGTCGCGCTGGTCATGCGCCGGGCAGCCGAAGATGGCGCCGGTGCCGTATTCCATCAGCACGAAATTGGCGACATAGACCGGCAGCGTCCAGGTATCGTCGAAGGGATGGACGACGCGGATACCGCTGTCAAAACCCTTCTTCTCGGCCGTCTCCAGCGCCGCCACCGAAGTGCCCATATGGCGCACTTCGTCGATGAACTTCGCCAGCGCCGGATCGGTCTCCGCGGCCTTCTTGGCCAGCGGATGATCGGCGGCGATCGCCATGAAGGAAGCACCGAAAATAGTGTCGGGCCGCGTCGTATAGACTTCCAGCTCATGCTCGCCGGCAATTTCCGAGGCCAGCGGCCAGCGGATCAGCAAGCCTTCCGAACGGCCGATCCAGTTCTGCTGCATCAGCTTCACTTTTTCGGGCCATTCATCGAGGCCGTCCAGTGACTCCAGCAGGTCCTGCGCGAAATCGGTGATCTTGAAGAACCATTGCGTCAGTTCGCGCTGTTCGACCAGCGCGCCGGAGCGCCAGCCGCGCCCGTCGATGACCTGCTCGTTGGCGAGCACCGTCATGTCCTCTGGGTCCCAGTTGACCTTGGAGGATTTGCGCGTCACCAGCCCCTTCGCGACGAAATCGAGGAACAGCATCTGCTGGCGGTGATAGTAATCGACGTCGCAGGTGGCGAATTCGCGCGCCCAATCCAGCGACAGGCCCATCACCTTGAGCTGCTCGCGCATGGTGGCGATGTTCTGGTAGGTCCATTCCTTGGGATGGACCTTGTTCTGCATCGCCGCGTTCTCGGCCGGCATGCCGAAGGCGTCCCAGCCCATCGGATGCAGCACGTTGAAGCCCTTGGCCCGCTTGTAGCGCGCCACCACGTCGCCCATCGTATAATTGCGGGTATGGCCGATATGGATGCGCCCCGAAGGGTAGGGGAACATCTCCAGCACGTAGTATTTCGGGCGCGGATCGTCATTGTGCGCTTCGAAAAGCTTCTTTTCGGCCCAGGCCTTCTGCCATTTGGGCTCTGACGCGCGCGGATTGTATCGTTCGGTTGCCATGGGACGTTTTTCACTTAAAAGCATGCGGACTGCGGGCAAGAGCCCGGCAGTTCACGAAATGTGGTCCGGGTGTTCACCATGGTTTGGCAAACCCGTCAACCATATGGGCGTCGCGGCTGACAAAAACGCGGGTCAAAACAGCAGGATTTGCATATGGGCGACACCGTTCAGCAGTTTTTCGCGGTCAAGGCGAAAATCGCCGCCGCCGAGCAGGAGGCGGGCCGTGAAGCCGGCGCGGTGACGCTGGTGGCGGTCTCCAAGACCTTCGACGCCGTCGATATCCAACCGGTGATCGAGGCCGGCCAGCGCGTCTTCGGCGAGAACCGCGTCCAGGAAGCACAGGGCAAATGGCCTGCTCTGAAGGAAGCTTTCCCGGATATCGAACTGCACCTGATCGGCCCGCTGCAGTCGAACAAGGCCAGGGAGGCGGTGGCGCTGTTCGACGTCATCGAGACCATCGACCGCGACAAGATCGCCGCCGAACTCGCCAAGGAAATCGCCAGGCAAGGCCGTGCGCCAAAGCTCTATGTCCAGGTGAACACCGGCTCCGAACCGCAGAAGGCCGGCATCGAACCGCGCGAGGCGGTCGCCTTCGTCAAGCGTTGCCGGGAAGTCCACGGCCTCGCCATCGAAGGCCTGATGTGTATTCCGCCGGCCGACGAAAACCCCGGCCCGCATTTCGCCCTGTTGGAGAAGCTCGGCAAGGAAGCGGGCATCGCCAAACTGTCGATGGGCATGTCCGGCGACTACGAGACCGCGATCGCCTTCGGCGCCACCAGCGTCAGGGTCGGTTCGGCGATTTTTGGAAGCAGGTAGTCCGGCCTGAACCGCCGGCTTGCTGCGTCATGAGTCGGATGCTATATCTAGCCAAGCTAGCTAGGAGCAGTCTATGAACTGGCATCTTCAGGACGCAAAGAACAATTTTTCCAAGCTGGTCCAACGCGCGAGAAGCGAGGGACCGCAGACGGTGACGTTGCGCGGCGAGCGTGCTGCGGTGGTTCTCTCCGCCGAGGATTACGACCGTCTGGCTGGAAAGAAAAAGTCGTTGGCTGAGTATCTTTTGACTGGCCCGGTTTGGGACGACGATTTCGCCGAGGAGGTCAACCGTCGCCCGGAAACGATGATCCGGAACGTCGATCTCTGATGTATCTGCTCGATACGAACATCGTTTCCGATGTGCAGAGGCAGCTACCCAGGCCGACTGAATGGCTGGCTTCGGTGGATCCAACATCGGTGAATCTCAGCGTCATTACCCTTGGTGAAATCGAGCGTGGGATCGTCAAGCTGGGCAAGGTCGATTCCGAAAAAGCGACACGCCTCGATTTATGGCTACGGGAGCTTCGGCGTGACAACGCCGACCGTATCCTTGCTGTCACGGAAGATGTGGCATTGACTTCGGGCCGCATCACCGCCGGCCGAACACGAGGCAGCGCTGACACGCTCATCGCGGCAACCGCACTTGTCCATGACCTCATTCTGGTGACTCGCAATGTCACCGACTTTGAAGATACTGGTGTGACGGTGCTCAATCCCTGGGACGTCTAAGCGTTTCTTCCCGCTCGGAATGCACCACATCGTTGGGCCTGATCCACAGGCCCATTATGCCAGCACTAGAAACGAAACGTACCGTTCCTATTTGTCGCGGTGTCACCACATATTGTCCTGGAGCTTTCGCCATGCGTTACAATCAGCTTGGAAATACGGGGATGTTCGTCTCCGAACTTTGCCTCGGCACCATGACTTTCGGCGCCGCCGGCCAGAATGCCCAATGGGGCCTGATCGCCAGCCTCGACCAGAAGGGCGTCAACGAGATCGTCGGCCGCTCGATCGCCGCCGGCGTCAACTTCTTCGACACGGCCGACGTCTATTCCGTCGGCGAGTCCGAACGCCTGCTCGGCCAGTCGCTTAGGGATCTCGGTGTTCTCAGGTCGAATGTGGTCATCGCCACCAAGGTTCATGGCGCCATGGGTGAAGGCCCGAACCAGCGCGGCTCCTCGCGCGGCCACATCATGGATTCGGTCGATGCCAGCCTCGAACGGCTGCAGCTCGACCACATCGATCTCTATCAGTTGCACGGCACCGACGCGGTGACACCGATCGACGAAACGCTGCGGGCACTCGATGATCTCGTCTCCAGCGGCAAGGTTCGCTATGTCGGTGTCTCCAACTGGCAGGCATGGCGCATCGCCAAGGCGCTCGGCATCGCCGACCGCAAGGGCTTTGCCCGCTTCGAGACCATCCAGTCCTATTACTCGATCGCCGGCCGCGACCTCGAACGCGAGATCGTTCCGCTGATCAATGAGGAGAAGCTCGGCCTGATGGTGTGGTCGCCCATGTCCGGCGGGCTGCTGTCCGGCAAATACGGGCCCGGCGCACCGGGCAACGGCGAGGGCCGCCGCGCGTCCTTCAACTTCCCTCCGGTCAACGAGGACCGCGCCTGGGCGGCGGTCGCCGTCATGCGCGAGATCGCCAAGAAGCATGATGTCGGCGTCGCCACCGTGGCGCTCGGCTATGTCCTGGCCAAGCCTTTCGTGATGAGCGTGATCATCGGCGCCAGCCGCATGGACCAGCTCGAGCAGAACCTTGCCGCCACCAGCCTCGAGCTCGATGCCGACGATCTCGCCAGGCTGGACGAAGTGAGCGCCTTGCCGTCCGAATATCCCGGCTGGATGGTCGACCGCCAGAGCGCCGGCCGTCGTCCGGCGCCTTTCGTCCCGAAGGCATAGTTCGTACCGCGAGCAAGCCGGCCTTTTCGACGCCGCGTGTCCCTGGACGCGCGGCTTCGGTTACAGCCGGACGGTCTCGGCAAGAAAGTCGAGAAAGGCCCGCACCCGTGCAGGCAGGTGTTTGCCCTGGCCGACATAGACGGCATGGGTCGGCTCTTCATCGCCGGGGTTGAAGTCTTCCAGCAACTGCACCAGCCGGCCGGCGGCAATGTCGGGCTCGACATGCCAGCGCGCCAGCCGCGCAATGCCCGCCCCTGACAGTGCGGATAGCCGCATCGCCTCGCCGTCGCTCACCGTGGCGGTGCCCGCGATCGGGATCATGACCGGTGCTCCGGCCGTGTCGATGAACGGCCAGCCGTCGATGTATCGGACGAAACCGAAGGCAAGCATGTTGTGACGGCCGAGATCGCCGGGCGTCAGCGGCGTGCCGCGTGCTTGGAGATAGGCGGGCGCGGCAACCACCACCATCCGGCTCTGACCGAGCTTGCGGGCCACCAGTCGTGACTCGCGCAGCGGCCCGGCGCGTATGGCGATATCGGCGCGCTCTTCCAACAGGTCGATCACGCTGTCGGTCAGCACGGCCTCGACGGAAATTTCGGGATAGCGTTCCAGAAAGCGCGGTAGCAGCGCCATTAGCCGGTGTTGGCCGAACGGCACGTAGCTGTTGACCCTCAGCCTTCCACGCGGCGCGGCTCCTGCCGCGGCTTCACGCTCGGCCTTATCCATGTCGGCGAGCACGCGCACGCCGCTGTCGTAAAAGGCCGTTCCTTCCGGCGTGAGCTGGAGCTTGCGCGTCGAGCGGCTGACAAGCCGCGCGCCAAGCCGGGTTTCGAGCCGCGCGATCAGCTTGCTCACCGCCGAAGGTGTCATGCGCAGCCGCCGCGCGGCGGCCGAGAAGCTCCCCGCCTCGACGACACGCACGAACACTTCGATCTCGCCGGAGCGGTTGATGTCGGGTCGAGCCATCTGTGAATCCATTTCACAGGAAGTATGCCTTGGGCAAGTCTGGTTCACAACATGGCGGATCATGATCTTCCGGGCCGGGGCGCACGCTGGGCGTCCTTTGCCGACAGATGGGACCAACCGCCATGCCTCTTGCTCTCTATGCCCTCGCTGCCGGTGCCTTTGGCATCGGTGTCACCGAATTCGTCATCATGGGCCTGCTCATCGATGTCAGCAAAGACCTCGGCGTCTCGATCTCCGCCGCCGGCCAGCTGATTTCCGGCTATGCACTGGGCGTCGTCATCGGTGCACCCTTGTTGACCATCGCCACCGGCAACTGGCCGCGCAAAACCGTGCTGCTGGCGCTGATGGCGATCTTCACGATTGGCAACCTCGCCTGTGCGCTGGCGCCCGATTACTGGACGCTGATGGGTGCCCGCATCATCACCGCCTTTGCCCATGGCACTTTCTTCGGCGTTGGCTCGGTGGTCGCCACTGGTCTGGTCGCGCCCAACAAGAAGGCTTCGGCGATCGCACTGATGTTCACCGGCCTGACCATCGCCAACATCCTCGGCGTGCCCTTCGGCACCTGGCTCGGCCAGGCCTTTGGCTGGCGCGCGGCCTTCTGGGCGGTGACCGCGGTCGGCCTCGCGGCCTTCGCCGTCATCCTGGCCCTGGTGCCGCGCGGCCAGGCCGCGCTCGAGAAGAGCGACTGGCGCGCCGATCTCGCCGTGCTGCGCCGCACGCCCGTCCTGCTCGGCCTCGCCACCACGGTGCTCGGCTATGCCGGCGTCTTCGCCGTCTTCACCTACATCGTCCCGTTGCTCACCGAGATCAGCAGCTTCAGGGAAGCGGCCGTGTCGCCGATCCTGCTCGTCTTCGGCGGTGGCCTCGTCGCCGGCAATCTCGCCGGCGGCAAGGCCGCCGATCGCTGGCTGGTGCCGGCGGTGCTCGGCAGCCTCGTGGTGCTGGCGCTGGTGCTTGCCACGATGAGCTTCGCCATCCACAGCCAGGCCATGGCCGTGATCTATGTCGGCCTGCTCGGTGCCGCCGCCTTCGCCACCGTGGCGCCGCTGCAGATGTGGGTGCTGGAGAAGGCGCAAGGCGCCGGCCAGAGCCTGGCCTCATCGTTCAACATCGCCGCCTTCAATCTCGGCAATGCGGCCGGCGCCTGGCTTGGCGGCGCGGTCATCGCCCATGGCCTTGGGCTGGGTTCGCTCACCTGGGTCGCCGCCCTGCTGCCGCTCGCGGCACTCGCCGTGGCCGGCCTGGCGCTGCGCCTCGATCGTGGCACCACATCAGGCGCGCCTGCGTCTGTCCGGTCGTGACATCGGCCGACACCTGAATCGCCTCACCTATCCACAAACCACCAGGAGCAAGAAAATGGACTATCGACATCTCGGCGCATCGGGCCTGAAAGTCCCGGCGCTTTCATTCGGCGCCGGAACTTTTGGCGGTTCCGGCCCGCTGTTCAGCGCCTGGGGCAACAGCGACGCGCAAGAAGCGCGGCGGCTTATCGATATCTGCCTCGAGGCCGGCGTCAACCTCTTCGACACCGCCGACGTCTATTCGAATGGCGCCTCGGAAGAAGTGCTCGGCGAGGCGATCAAGGGCCGCCGCGACGCGGTGCTGATCTCGACCAAGACCGCGCTGCCGATGGGCGACGGGCCGGCCGACTATGGCTCGTCGCGCTCACGGCTGATCAAGTCGGTGGACGCCGCGCTGAAGCGCCTCGGCACCGACTACATCGACCTCTTGCAACTGCACGCCTTCGATGCCGGGACGCCGATCGAGGAAGTTCTGTCGACGCTGGACGGCCTCGTGCGCGCCGGCAAGCTGCGTTATGTCGGCGTCTCCAACTTCTCAGGCTGGCAAGTGATGAAGTCGCTCGGCCTGGCGGAGAAGCACGGCTACCCACGCTATGTCGCGCATCAGGTCTACTATTCGCTGCTCGGCCGCGACTATGAATGGGAGTTGATGCCGCTCGGCCTCGACCAGGGCGTCGGCGCGCTGGTGTGGAGCCCGCTCGGCTGGGGCCGCCTGACCGGCAAGATCCGCCGTGGCCTGCCCTTGCCGGAAAAGAGCCGACTGCACGAGACCGCGAGCTTCGGCCCGCCGGTCGAGGACGAGCATCTCTATCGCGTCATGGATGCCCTCGATGCGGTGGCTGAGGAAACCGGCAAGACGGTTCCGCAGATCGCCATCAACTGGCTGCTGCAGCGCCCGACCGTCTCCTCCGTCATCATCGGCGCCCGCAACGAGGAGCAGCTGCGCCAGAACCTCGGCGCCGTCGGTTGGACGCTGACGCCGGAGCAGGTGAAAAAACTCGACGCGGCAAGCGAGGTCACCGCGCCGTACCCCTATTTCCCCTATCGGCGTCAGGAAGGCTTTGCCCGGCTGAATCCGCCGGCGGTGTGATTGCGAGGACTCTAGCAGGCAAGGTCGCGGGACAGCGCCCCCCTCTGGCCTGCCGGCCATCTCCCCCTCTTGGGGGGAGATGGGATGCCGCGATGGCTTTCGCCAATCTCGAACGTTGACGGAGCGGCGGCATCACCGAACCAGTCAATCTCCCCACTTGAGGGGGAGATGTCCGGCAGGACAGAGGGGGGCGCCGTAGGGTGCCGACCTCAACAGCCATCATCGCGTTACCATCG